>CALCUU010000001.1 GCA_937906915.1 uncultured Phascolarctobacterium sp.
CCCAAGTGAATACCAATCAGCACTACTTCCTTATAGCCTGCGGCAACCAGCTTGGCAACTTCTGCTTTGATATTTTCAAGGCTTCTGCTACGCAAGGGACCACGTGCATAAGGAATGATGCAGTAGGTACAATATTGGTTACAGCCCTCTTGAATTTTCAGGAAGGCTCTTGTTTTATCGGTCTCAGTTCCTGCGCCCAGCTCTTCAAACTTGGTATCAACGGTCATCTTCTGCACATTGTCCAAAATTTCCGTACGCTTTTCGTTGAGCGCAGTCTCCACCAGCTCTACAATAAGCCCACGCTCTTGGTTACCAATGATAACGTCCACACCCTCAATCGCCTTCACTTCTTCCGGCGCAGTTTGAGGATAGCAGCCTGTCACCACGGTCAAGCTTAACGGATTATGACGCACCGCACGGTTGATAATCTGTCTGGAGCGACGTTGACCATTGTTAGTTACAACGCAGGTATTTATCAAATACACATCGGCAGCTTGGTTAAAGGGCACAATCTCATAACCTGCCTTACGGAAGATTTCTTCCATGCTGGCAGTATCTGCCTGATTAACCTTACAGCCCAAGGTATAAAAAGCAATCTTTCTCATAGTCAGCTTAATCTCCTAAATCCCCTGTTTCATAAAAAATAGCAGACATAGCTACAAGTCCAGCGGTTTCTGCTCGCAAAATGCGACGACCAAGGCTAACGGGTACAGCTCCCGCCTCCCGCGCCTTAGCAAGCTCGCCCTCACTGATACCGCCTTCAGGGCCAATAATCAAAAGCAAATCGTCAAGCTGACCTGCTTCTCGCAGAGCAGTCTTGAGGCTCATTCTATCTTCACATTCATAAGCGATGATTTTAGTCTTGCAGTTATTGTTGGCAAGCATTTGGCTTACGCTTTGCACTGCCTGCACTTGGGGAATAATGTCACGCTTGCTTTGCTTAGCTGCTGCTTCCGCAATCTTTTGCCAACGCTCCACCTTCTTATCTGCCTTCGCACCGTCAAGACGCACTACGCTATGCTCCATTGCCACAGGCACAATGCTATAAGCGCCAAGTTCCACTGCTTTTTGAATGATGAAGTCCATCTTCTCACCCTTTGCCAAGCCTTGGGCAAGTGTAATCTTCACCGCAGGCTCGTGGCTTTCGGCAAGCACTTCAAGGCAACGCACGGTAACAGTGGTTTCAGAAATAGCAGTAACCTCTGCCAAAGCACTTACCCCGTCATCGCTAACGATTTGCAGCTTATCACCGGGCTGCATACGCAGAACCTTGCCAATATGCTTAGCATCAACGCCTGTGATACTCATTTCTTCATTATATAATTGCGGTATAAAAAACCTATGCATTTATTTCACCTTGCTCATTTGCATTACGACCCAACCGCCTTTTTCATCAACGTGGTCTACTTGCATACCTACTTCTTTAGCAGCAGCTTCAATATCAGCACGTCTTTCGCTGATGATGCCACTTGCCAGGAAAATGCCATCGTCTTCCAGCTTGCCGGGGATATCCTTCAAAAGCATAATGATGATATCCGCAATGATGTTGGCAATGATAACATTAGCCTTGCCCTCAGTACCGTGGAGCAAATCGCCCTCTTTAACGTCAATCTTATCAGCCAAACCGTTGTCAGCAATGTTTTCTTTAGCAACACGCACGGCAACAGCGTCAATATCCACAGCCTTAACCTCTTTAGCACCTAAGAGGGCAGCTGCAATGGCAAGAATACCGCTACCAGTACCAACGTCAAAAACAACATCGTCCTTAGTCAAGATTTTTTCCAAAC
>CALCUU010000002.1 GCA_937906915.1 uncultured Phascolarctobacterium sp.
AGTCAAGTTGGCTGTGATATGCACTGCGCCTTTTGTGCCAGCGGTTTGAACGGTTGCGTCCGTAATCTTACTGCGCCGGAAATCATCGTGCAGGTTTACCTCTTTAACGAACGCCTGCGTGCTACCGGAAAAATGGTGAGCCGTGTAGTAGTTATGGGTAGCGGTGAGCCTATGCTTAATTTTGACAGCGTACTTGGTGCGTTGGACTTCCTCCACCGTGAGGATACCAGCTTTATGAGCTACCGCAATATGACCATTTCTACTTGTGGCATTATCCCCGGTATCGAAAGGTTAAAGGAGCAAGGCAAGCCCATCAATCTGGCGATTAGCCTTCACGCAGTTAAGAACGACCTGCGTACGGAGCTGATGCCTGTAAATAAAGGCTTTAACTTTGTAGATGTCATCACTGCTGCCGAAGGTTATAGCGAAGCCGGAGGCAGACAAGTTACCTACGAATACATTTTGATTAAAGATAAAAATGACAGCGTGCAGGACGCAGAGCTTTTGAGCAACTTCCTGCGTTATAAGCACGCTACCGTAAACCTTATTCCCGCTAACCCCGTACCTGAAAAGGGCTTTGAACGTCCCTCTAAAAATGCCATTGAGCGTTTTGTAAAGGTACTGCAAAAGAACAAGGTGAACGCTACCGTCCGTAAGGAAATGGGCAAGGATATTGACGCTGCCTGCGGACAGCTGCGTGCTAAATTTGCCAAGGAGCAAGGAAAAAACTAAGATGAAAGTTATCAGCAAGACCCATGTGGGCATGGTAAGAAATAATAATGAAGATAGTCTGTTGGTGCGTGAGCCTTTCCTTTTTGCCGTTGCTGACGGTATGGGAGGGTATAGCGCAGGCGAAGTGGCAAGCCGTGAAACCTTGAGAGCATTTGAGGCAGCGACTCACGATTTGCGTCACCAAAAGGACTGCGATGTAGTAGAGGTTTTACTGGACGCTTTTACCAAGGCAAATAAACATACCTTCGTGCTGGCGCAGAAGAACAGCGCCTATAAGGGTATGGGTACTACCTTGACCGCATTGTATCTGCCCGGTGACAACACTGCCTACGCTGCTCATGTTGGCGATAGCCGCTTGTACTTGTACCGCAATAACACTCTTAGCCAGATTACCAAGGATCATTCCTACGTGGCAGATTTGTTGGCGCAGGGTAAGATTACTTCTAATGAAGCCTTCAACCATCCTAAAAAGAATATGCTTTTGCAGGCGCTTGGGGTGGAGGAAGAAATTAGGACTGATATCTTCCACTTTGCCTTGGAAAAAGGCGACATCCTGCTCTTGTGCAGTGATGGACTTTCTGATATGCTTCGCGATATGGAAATTGCCCACATCTTAGAAGCAAGTGATTTTGAAAATGCTGCTACCGCTTTGTTGGAGCAATCTCTTGATAACGGTGGCAAGGATAATATTAGCTTGATTATGATTGCCGTAGAGGAGGATGACTGAGATGGAAGAAAAGACCATATTGAATAGACGCTATGAAATCCTCCGTACCATCGGTAAGGGTGGCATGGCAGAAGTTTATTTGGCTCACGATATTTTGCTTGACCGTGAAGTAGCAATCAAAATGTTACGTGACCAATTCGTAGCAGATAAAGCTTTGCTGGAGCAATTCCGCAGGGAAGCAAAATCTGCAGCTCGTTTGAAGCACCCCTACATCATTAACATTCATGACGTAGTATCTGAGGGTGAAAAAGAATATATCGTTATGGAATATGTGGAAGGCGTAACCTTAAAGGATTATCTGGAAAATAATAAGCTTTCCCTGAACGCTGTGCTGGAAATTGGCGTGCGCCTTGCTGACGCTGTGCAACACGCACATAGCAAGCACATTATCCACTGCGATCTTAAACCTCAAAATATTTTGATTGATAAAAATTTGAACCCCAAGATTGCAGATTTTGGCATTGCTAAAATGGTAAGCAACCAAACCATGGTCTATACCTCTACTGTAATGGGCTCTGTTCATTATATTTCTCCGGAGCAAGCTACCGGTAGACAGGTTACTGCTTCCAGCGACGTATATTCCTTGGGCGTAGTGCTTTTTGAAATGCTTACAGGCAAGGTTCCCTTTGATGGAACACCGCTGTTGCCGTTGCCATGATGCACGCGGAAAAACAAGTACCGCCTTTGAGCGATTACTTGGCTGATGTTCCCGAAGGCTTGCAAGCAATTTTGGATAAGGCTTTGGCGAAGAACCCTGCGGATAGATACATGAACGCAGGCTCTCTGCGTAGGGATTTGCTGGATTTGAAAATGCGCTTGTTCCCCTTCAGCAGCAACGATTACATGAAGGAAATGACCATCGCCATTCCTCAAAATAAAAATCTGTCCGAAACTGAAGCTGATGGTGCCACTGTAATCATGGCACCTGTACGCACTAAAGTTGAAGAAATTAATGAAGAACCCATAGGTGAAGACGAAATGGCGAGAAGAAGGAAGAAAAAGAAATTCAAATTAGGCTTTAACAATTTTATGATTTTGGCAACCATCGTGGTGGTGCTTATTTCTGTAGCAGCCAACTTTATCTTTGGCAGTAATCGTGCCGT
>CALCUU010000003.1 GCA_937906915.1 uncultured Phascolarctobacterium sp.
ATTTCTAAAAGCTTGTCAAAACGTTCCTTGCGTTCTTCCAAAGGCACACCGTGCAAATCAGCATATAGATTCATATTTTCACTAACGCTCAAATCCTCATACAAACCAAATTTTTGAGGCATATAGCTAATTCTGTCCTGCACCTTTTGAGGATTGGCAGTTACATCAATTCCTAAAACATCAAGCGTACCGGAGGAAGGCACAACCAAACCACAAACCATTCGTAAAAACGTAGTCTTGCCTGCACCGTCAGGACCGATGAGCGCTGTAAGCTTACCGTGAGGAATGGTGATATTTATATTTTCCAACGCTACGATTTCTTTTTTACTGGCTTTGTCATAAAAGCTTTTAGAGATATTCGTCGCGGTTATTACGTTTCGTTCACACATACAGCTCACCTACATTTCTAGAGTAAAATTGTTAGAAGTATCGGAAGGCGCGAAACAGCGAAGCTTACGAAGTGATAGCGTACTTGACGTACGTTGAACGAGTAAGCAAGCTGTGACAAAGCATAACGATGCTTATAGCAATTTTACAGTTGCAGGCATGCCCATGCGAAGAACATTGTCTTTATCCTCTACATATACTCTAACCTCATAAACCAAGGAACTTCTAAGTTCTTCAGTCTGTACGGTCTTAGGCGTAAACTCCGCTACGTTGGAAATGTAACCAACTTGTCCGTTAATGGGTTTATCAGGAAAGCTATCAATAATTATCTGCGCCGCCATACCCGGTTTGATCTCTCCTAAACGCTTCTCACTAATGTAGGCACGCACCCATTTTGTATCTTCCACCGCAATTAAGTACACAGGTTTTTGAGGAGAAGCCATGTCACCGGGTTCCTGCAAGCGTGAACGAACCACGCCATCAATGGGGGAAAGAAGCTTAGTCTGACTAAGATTGTATTTTTGCAAAAGGAGATCCGCACGCAAGCCTTTCAATTGGGCTTCAGCTTCAGCAATATCTTCCGCGCGGGGACCAATCTCACTTAAACGATAGGTTTCGCGGGCGTTGTCAAGGTCTGCAGCCGCAGCCTTGAATCTTGCAGAAGCGTTATCCATTTCTTGTTTGCTAATCGCAGAAGATTTGTACAGCTCTGCCATACGATTTTTATAAAGAAGTGCATTTTCGTAATCTGCTTCTGCAGCACGCATCTTGGCAGCACTTTGCTCAATTTCTTCCGGACGGGAACCATTCTTCAAGCGTTGAACAACAGCTTCTTGTTTTTCAATGGCAGCTTCGCTTTTAGCAATGCTCAATTCCAAAGGCTTGCTCTCTAAGGTAGCCAACAAATCATTTTTCTTAACTCTGTCCCCTTCTTCTACCAGCATTTTTTCGATACGCTCGCTGGAGTTAAAAGCCAAGGACACCTGACGGATATCTACATTGCCATACAGTACAAGCCCATCATTTTGCTGAGAAAAGTAATAATAACCGGCGCCAATCGCCACAGCAACCACTGCTGCCAAACCAATAATTTTCTTTTTGTGTTCTTTCAGGTTAAGCATAACCCTTCCTCCTTTATTTTATTTCAAATCCAAATTTGAAATTTATGTTAAAAATTTTGCTGCGCTCATTTTAGGGAACGCAGCATTTTCTTTTAGTAAATTTATTATATCAAATCCAAATTTGAGAAATAATCTATATTCCCCAAAACCGTTGCGAAAATCACATCTGCTATTATTTCACAACCACTAAAACGTTTTCGCCCATTTTCAAAAGTTTTCTGGGGTCATTTACATTTACCCTAACCTCGTAGCCTTTAACTGCTCCCGTCATTTTAGAGAACTGGTAAGGCAAAGGCTCTGCCACCGTGGAAACGTATTCAATGTTTCCCTCCACCGTCATAGCAGGCATAATTTCAGTCATAACTTTTACATTCATACCTTTGTTAAGTTTTTTAGCATAAGCTTCGTCAGCGTAGGCACGTACCCATTTGCTATTAGGAGCTTCCAAATAAAAAACAGGCTTCATTGCCACTGCCATTTCGCCGGGATTTTGCAAGCGCACGCTAATAACTCCGTCGGCAGGCGCAACAATTCTCCCTTGACGCAAAAACTTTTCCTTGAGGAGCAGGTCTGCCCGTAACCCACTAAGCTTGCTGTAAGCCAGCTTCTTTTCGTCAGCATCTACGTTGGGGTCTTTCATCTCTTCTTCGTAATGGGCAATGTCGTTTTTAGCAGCCTCTGCTTGAGAAGTTAAATCGTCCATTTGCAAAACGCCAAGCACGTCCCCACGATGAACTTCATCGCCAACATTGGCATACATTGCGCCAATAGGGTACTCCATATTAAAGGAAAGGTACATTCTTCTTGGCTCTACCTTGCCACGCATGGCAACTTCTTCCTCTTCCGCACCACCAAAGAATGTAAATAAAACTAAAATCAGTACGCTTAAAATTGCTAATACAGCCCATACTCCTTGATTTCTTCTAATAAATTCCATACTTATCACTTCCTTAAATAAAAAGAGAGCTGCTCCCAACAATGTTGGTTACAACTCTCCTAAGGTCAGTATAGCATTTAAAATTCCAAATACAAGGACTTCACTGTAATTTCAGAAAGCCCCTAATTTCAACACAGCTTTTTCACAAGCCTACAACAATTTTAGAAAGTACCCTGTACCAATTGGCTGATGTTTTTGGAATGGTCAGCAACACGCTTCATATTGATTAAAAGTTCCAGCATCATAAAGCCTGCCACCGGGTCACAACGTCTTTCGTTAAGACGGGTAATGTGATTTTTACGGATTTCCTTTTGGAAACGCTTCACTTCACGGCACAGCTCCACAGCCTCTGCGGCAATAGCCTTGTCGTTTTTCTCCAAGGCTTCCAAAGTTTTACCGCTGGCGTCAAGCACCATCTGGCTAAGTATTACCAGCTCTTCCCTAGCTTCGGGAGAGAAGTTTACCTCGTCCTCAAAAATCTTACGTGCCCTTTTCGCCAAGGTTTTACCGTGGTCGCCAATACGCTCGATGTCATTACAAGCGTGCAAGAGACCGGTATGACGCTCGGACAAATCATTACCCATGGGAACCTCGCTCATCTCGGTAAGGTAGCGGGTAATTTCAGTTTCCAAGGAGTCTACTACAGGCTCGTGGTCAAGAACGTATTTTACCTTGTCCTCGTCAAATTCGTTGATGGCTTCCATTGCTAAACGCACATTTTTCTGAGCAAGATTACCCATGCGCACAACTTCTTTTACCGCCAAGCTCATGGCGATGGACGGAGTTTTAAGCATTGCTTCGTCCAAATAAACAGGACGACGGGAGATAACTTCGCTCTTATCAGGAAGCATACGTTCCACCAATTTAATGAAGGGACCGGTAAAGGGAATGAAGATTAAAGTATTGATTACGTTGAAAGCGGTGTGAGCATTGGCAATTTGGCGGGCGATGTCGCCGCTGGGAGAAACTGCCAGCACAAGCTTCACAAACCAAGTCATAAAGGTTACGAAAATAATACTACCTATTAAATTAAACATTACGTGAGCCAGCGCCACACGTTTTGCCGTAGCATTGGCACGCAAGGTTGCCAGCACTGCTGTAATACAGGTACCAATGTTGTCACCTAAGAGGACGGGAATTGCGCCTTCAAGAGAAATCAAACCTTGAGTTGCCATGGCAATCAAAATACCGATGGTAGCACTACTGGATTGAATAAGCACAGTCATTACGATACCAACGCCTATGCCCAGCAAGGGGTACTCTGCAAATTTTTGGATGAACTCGATGAAGCCGGGGTATTCGCGCAAGGGCATAACCGCCTTGCCCATAAACTCCATACCAATCATCAAAACGCCAAAGCCTAAAAGCACTTGCCCGATAAATTTACCGCGACTACGTTTGGAGAGAATGTTCATCATAAAACCAATGAACAAAATCAGCGGAACGTAGTGAGTTAATTTAAAGGCAATCAATTGAGCAGTAATGGTTGTACCAACATTAGCACCCATTACAATGCCAAAGGCTTGCTTCAAATTTAAAAGCCCTGCGTTGACTAAGCCAACGGTCATAACCGTCGTTGCGCTACTTGACTGCAGAACAGCAGTAACCACTGCCCCAAGGAGTACGCCAAAAATGATAACTCCTGTCATCATTTCTAAAATCTTTTGTAATTTTTCGCCTGCAGCCTTTTGCAATCCGTCGCCCATAAGCTGCATGCCGTATAAGAATAATGCCAGACCACCTAAAAATGCAATAAACGGTAAGAACATAATTAGCACCTCATAATTTATTCTGGTACTTACATTATACTAATCACCCTTGCGAGCTTCAAGAAAAATTAAAGAATTGCTACACATAAAACAAAAACGCGACTCGTAAGAGCCGCGTTTTTTATTGCGTTAATTCAGTTTATTAGCCTTCGCAGTTAATCAGTTTCACGTCGAAGATGCCGTCTACGCCACGGAGTTGGAGCATAATATCGTTGGGGATATCGTTGCCAACAGCGATTGCCATAATGTTGGTATCGTCTTTAGTGGTGCTGCCAACTTGCATGCCGTTAATGTTGATGCCAGCGTTACCAAGAATGGTAGCCATTTGACCAATCATATTGGGTTTGTTAGCGTGCGGTGCGAGGAGCAGGTAGCCTTCCGGTTTGAAGTCCACTCTGTATTGGTCGATTTCTACAATCTTAGGTTCTTTGCCGTCGAACAAGGTACCTACCAATTTATGAGCGCCTTTATCAGTTACAATCTTCACGGTAATTGCGGTGGTGAAGTAACCAGCTTTGTGAGATTTGCTTTCTTTAACGTCCAAGTTACGAGCTTTCGCCAAGCCAGGAGCGTTTACATAGTTAACAGATTCTTGGAGAATGGGGTTCAACAAACCTTTCAGGAAAGCAGTGGTCAAAGCTTGGGTTTCAGTTTCTGCCAATACGCCAGTATATTCGATTTCAACTTCTTTTACAGGACCATCTGCCAAGTAAATGCCAATGGTACCCATACGTTCTGCCAAACCAAAGTAAGGTTGAATTACATTAGCAACGCTTTTCGGAATGGGAGCCATGTTTACAGCGGTCATTACCGGTTTGCCAAGGAGAGCGTCAATTACGCCATAAGCTACGTCAACTGCTACGCCAACTTGCGCTTCAACGGTGGAAGCACCAAGGTGGGGAGTTTGTGCAACTTGGGGCAAGCCCAAGAAGGGATTGTTTTCCGGAAGCAAAGGTTCACTGGTGTAAACGTCAATGCCAGCGCCGGCAATCTTACCACTCTTAACAGCGTCAGCTACAGCTTGCGCGTCCATGCAGCCGCCACGAGCGCAGTTTACAAAACGCACGCCATCTTTCATTTTAGCAATGGTTTCTGCGTTAATCATCTTTTCAGTTTCTTTAGTCAGCGGGGTGTGAATGGTGATGTAGTCAGATTTTGCCAGCAAGGTATCAAAATCAACAAGCTCTACGCCAACTTGGCGAGCACGTTCTTCAGTGATGTAGGGGTCATAACCGATGGTGGTCATTTCCATACCTTGCATACGTTTTGCCACACGGCTACCAATACGGCCTACGCCAATGATACCCAAGGTTTTGCCTTGTACTTGGATACCGTCAAAGCTTTTACGATCCCATCTGCCTTCTTGCATGGATTGATGAGCTTGGGGAATGTGGCGGGTCATTGCCATAAGGAGAGCAACGGTGTGCTCGGTTGCAGCCATGGTGTTGCCTTCGGGAGTGTTCAATACAACAATGCCACGAGCAGTAGCAGCAGGAATATCAATATTGTCTACGCCAACGCCTGCACGACCGATAACTTTCAAATTAGTTGCAGCGTCAATCAATTCTTTGGTTACTTGAATTTGGCTACGGCTTACGAGAGCGTCGTATTTGCCAATGATTTTGCACAGTTCGGGAACCGGCATATTGGGCATTACGTCTACATCAAAATGTTCACGCAGCAAAGCTACGCCTTTTTCACTTACGTCATTACTTACAAAAACTTTAAAAGCCATTTTTAGAATCCTCCATCATTTTTATTTGCTATGTTCAGCTTGATATTGTTTCATAAATTCTGCCAAAGCTTGGCACGCTTCCATGGGTACTGCGTTGTAGGTGGAAGCTCTGCAGCCGCCAACCAGTCTATGACCGCCAACGCCAATGAAGCCTGCAGCCTTTGCTTTCGCCACGAAATCTTTTTCTAAATCTTTATCAGCCAAGTTAAAGGTGATGTTCATTTTACTACGGTATTCTTTTTCAGCGTGACCAATGAAGAAACCGTTGCTGTTATCAATTACATCATAGATTACTTGAGCTTTTTCTGCGTTGTTCTTGGCAACAACTTCTACGCCACCTTGACGTTTAATCCAGTGCAAGGTTTTGTTGACCATATAAATGCAGAATACGGGCGGAGTATTGTAAAGGGAATCGTTTTCGGTAAAGGTGGAATATTTCAGCATGGTGGGCAAATCTTCGTTGGCAGTTGCCAGGAAAGATTTTTTCGCAATTACGATAACCACGCCAGCAGGGCCAAGATTTTTTTGTGCCCCTGCGTAGATTAAATCAAAATCTGCCACGTTTACCTTGCGGGAAAGAATGTCACTACTCATATCGCAAATTACAGGCACGTCAAATTTGGGGAAGTCAGGATATTCAGTACCGTAAATTGTATTATTGGAAGTAATATGCACGTAGGAAGTTTCCGGTTTAAAGGTAAATTCTTGGGGAATGTAGGAGTGGTTCTTATCCGCACTGCTTGCAGCTTCGTAAGCTTCGCCGTAGCGTTTAGCTTCAGCTAAAGCTTTCTTGGACCACACACCGGTGTTGATGTAGGCAGCTCTTTCTTTGGTGAAGAAGTTTGCCGCCGTCATCAAAAATTGGGTGCTGCCACCACCTTGAATGAAAAGGATTTCGTAGTCTTCAGGAATTTCCATCAATTCACGGAGCAAATCCTTAGTTTCTTTGTGGAGAGCATCGTATTCAGGACTACGATGACTCATTTCGATAATGCTCATACC
>CALCUU010000004.1 GCA_937906915.1 uncultured Phascolarctobacterium sp.
GCTGCTCTATTTGTTTTTAATTTTGGCATGATATATTCCTCCTTGATTTTGGTTTGTAATTTTTAACGTTTTTCAGTTAAAACCATGCTAATGCTTCTGCCTTCGAGTTTTGCCGGCTTTTCTACAGACGCAACATCTTTCATCATATCTGCAAAATCATCTAAAATGTGCTTGCTGGTCTGCATATGTGCCATTTCTCTTCCTCGAAAACGTAAAGTAACTTTTACTTTATCACCTTTTTGAATAAACTTCTTTGCACTGTTTACCTTTGTGTTTAAGTCGTTTGTATCAATGTTCGGTGAAAGACGCACTTCCTTCACGTCAACAGTTTTTTGTTTCTTTTTTGCTTCTTTTTCTTTTCTTGCCTGCTCATATCTGTATTTACCGTAATCGATAATCTTACAAACAGGTGGTTTTGCTGTTGGAGCAATCTTTACTAAATCCAATTCAGCTTCTTGTGCCAGCTTCATTGCTTCTTTCGCTGACATAATGCCAAGCTGCTCTCCGTTTTCTCCTATTACACGGATTTCTTTGTCTCTGATTTGCTCATTAATCATTAATTCGCTAATGGTAGTGCACCTCCATAAAAATAATACTTACTTTACTCGTTCCTTGCATTCGCGCAAAAAAAATGAATAGTTGCAAACTATCCACTCTACATCTGCCCACTTTCGTCATATAACTATGCCCCAAGTGATGCTTCAATATCAACCACCAGTCACGCAATTATGCTGGGGTGAGAGTGGAACTCTACTTTCTTTTCCGCTTCACGCTTTAATTAATTTAACACACCTTATATATTGGTGTCAAGCACTTTTTGCTTTTTTTCATACAACTTTTTCCTTGCCTTTGCATATCATATGTGGCATAATAATACGAAGTGGCTCTTTCTACTAATATATTACATTATGCCACACATTTCAAGGAGGATTTTACAAATGAATCAACGTAGTAGTTTTACCAGCAAGATAGGTTTCGTCCTTGCAGCTGCAGGTTCTGCTGTTGGTCTTGGAAATCTTTGGCGTTTTCCATACCTTGCAGCTCAATATGGAGGCGGAACTTTCTTATTAGTATATTTAATATTAGCAGTTACTTTCGGATTTGCATTGATGATTGGAGAAATTGCAATCGGAAGAAAAACCGGATTAAGCGCTATTGGAGCTTTTAAAGCACTAGACAAGCGTTTTGGTTTTTTAGGAATCCTTACATCTCTCGTACCAATTATTATTTTACCTTATTATAGTGTAATTGGCGGCTGGGTGTTAAAGTATTTTACTACTTTTATAACGGGCGATGTGGCCGTTGCTGCTAAAGATAATTATTTTACAAATTTTATTGGCACCCCAATAGAACCTCTTGGATGGTTTTTCTTGTATTTCGCCTTGACTGCCATTATCGTTTTATTCGGCGTTGAAAAAGGAATTGAAAAAATGAGCAAAATCATGATGCCAATTCTTGTCGTATTAACTTTATGTATTGCTATTTTTGTTGTTACAAGACCGGGAGCATGGGAAGGTGTTGTATATTACCTCAAGCCAAACATGAAAGATTTTTCACCAACGACAATATTT
>CALCUU010000005.1 GCA_937906915.1 uncultured Phascolarctobacterium sp.
AGCTTACCGACGATGGTAACTAGTACGAGACCGAGAATGGGGAACCAGTATTGGAGGAGCAGGGACGGGTCAACCAGCATACCTACGGATACGAAGAAGACAGCGCCAAATAAATCCTTAACCGGTTTTACAAGATGCTCAATGTGTTCTGCGTTGGGAGCTTCCGCAATAAGAGAACCCATGATGAAAGCGCCAAGCGCAGCAGAGAATCCCATGTGAGTTGCCAGGACTACCATTCCCAAGCACAAACCGATGGAAGCGACGATTAAGGTTTCGTCGTTCATCAAGTCTTTTGCTTTTTTAAAGAAGGTGGGGATGAGGTACATACCCATTACGAACCACAGTGTTAGGAAAAATGCCAAGCGACCTACGCCCATGGCAAGCTCTAAAGTGGAAATGCCTGCTGCCGCCAAGGTGGAAAGCATTACCATCATAATGATGCCTGCAATATCTTCTACAATCAAAATGCCAAAGACCATTTCTGTAAAGCGCTTGCCTTTAAGCTTCAAATCTTCAAAGGCTTTGATGATGATGGTGGTGGAGCTCATTGCCAGCATGCCACCTAAGAAAATGCTATCCATGTGGCTCCAACCTAAAGCAGTTCCGCACAGATAACCCATACCCAGCATACCACCAATTTCTACGGCGGTGGCGATGAAGGCAGTGTTGCCTACGCTTTTTAATTTATAAAAACTAAATTCCAGACCAAGTGCGAATAATAAAAAGATAACGCCGATTTCAGACCAGACTTGGATATTGGTAGCGTCTGAAACTGTGGGGAAGAAGGCAAAATGAGGACCGGTAATGAAGCCGGCAATGATGTAGCCCAAAACGAGGGGCTGGTTTAATTTTTTAAAAAGAATTGTCGTAACACCTGCGACCAAAAGAATCATCGCCAGGTCAATTATAATGGTAGGTAAATGCGCCATAGACTCCTCCTGCTCTGAATAATTGTTATAGAAAGTAATGCAGACAAATTTGAAAAAATGCGATATAATATTATAGTCTGTAATTATTATACAGGCAATTTGCTATGCAACATATATGTTAAATGTAAAAACTTTTAAAAATATAACGGAGGGTATTCCATGAACGAAAATTTAGTTTTGATTAACGGCGAAATTATGCCGGAGCACGAAGCATTTATTGAAGTAAACGACCGTGGTCACAATTTTGGTGACGGCGTTTTTGAAATTGTGCCTGTTTATAATGGTCGCGCTTTCGCACTGCTGCCCCATATGAACAACCTGTTTGAATCTGTTATCCAAGCAAAAATTCCTGCTGTATATATGATTGAAGAGTTCGTTGAATTCCACGAAGCTTTGATTCAAGCAACTGGCTTGAGCGAATGCAACATCTACACCCAAATTACCCGCGGTGCTGGTATGTACAACCTTGCTTTCCCGGAACAATGCGTTCCTACCTTGAGCATGTTCGCTGTTCCCGTTGACCGCGACACCTTGGAAGCAAAACGTGCTAAGGGCGTAAACGTAATTACTGAAGAAGACGTGCGCTGGGAGCGTTGCGACATCAACACCTTGAACAGAATGCCGGAAGCAATGGCTCGTCAAAAAGCATTTGTTGGCAATGCTTTTGATGCTCTCTTTGTTCGTGACGGCAAAATTACTGAAAGCACTGAATCCAGCTTTGTAATTTACAAAGACGGTATCCTCTGGACTCATCCGGAAGATAAACACATCCACAAAAACATCACCCGTCGTTTGTTGAAAGAACGCTTGGCTGTTGACCTTGGTCTGCAAGTTGTGGAACGTGCTTTTGATAAAGAGTTCGCTCTGAAAGCAGACGAAGCTTTCCTGTGCGGTCCTCGTTGCGAATTTATGCCCGTTACCAAAATTGACCGTAGCTTCATTGGCGACAAACAACCGGGCGAAATTACCAAGAAGCTCCAAGAAGCGTATAAAGCTTTCGTAGCGAAGGAATGTCCTGTAAGATAAAATGACCACGAAAGAATTGGTTTTGGGTGCGCTGCTGGTTGCTGTTGCAGTAATTTTGCAGGCAAGCAGATTGGTGTTACCCTTGCCACCACTTTTAACTACCTTTATAATAGGCACTTTGGTAAATATGATGCTGGTGCTGTGCGTAAGGCTCAATGGCTTTACTTCGGCGGCGATACTTTCCGTGCTGTTACCTATCTTTGCTTATGTGCAGGGGCAGTTGCTCTTACCCTTGCTTATTCCGGTAGTGGCGTTGGGGAATTTGCTCTTTGCCTTTTGCGTGGGGCACTTTCGTTCAGGAATGCTTGCTTATCTTTTACCAGCAACGGTTAAAGCGGTGAGTATGTGCACTGGTGCGTACATCGTCATTGCTTTGCTTGGGATTGAGAGCGTTGCTATGCAAAAGGGGATATTGTTCGCTATGAGCGTACCGCAGTTGGTGACTGGAATTGCTGGCATCTTGTGTGCTAATAAGATGGTAGAGGTTTTGAAAAAGAAGTTATAGATTTTAAGAGGAATGTTTCGAAAGAGGCATTCCTTTTTAAAACTGTAGAGGAGTATAACAAATAGATGTACTGTAAAAATTGTGGAGCACGTATTGCTGAAAATGACAAGTTTTGTAGAAACTGTGGTGCTCCAGCTAAATATGCTTTAGGTAGAGTTGGAAGAGAGAAAGAAAAAGCTTTTTGGAGGCACGCTTGGTTTACCATATTGATGCTCTTTATGTGTTTTCCTGTTGGTGTGATTTTAGTTTTTGTAAATCATCCAAGTGTTGCTAAATCTTTTCTGATGTTTATTTTGGGATTGTTTGTTCTCGGATTTATTGCGGTGAGTAGTTGTTCCTTGGATGTTGAACAGCCTGCACCTCGAAATAAAATTGAGCAACGTAATGGAAATCAAATAGACATTAACGTTGGGAGCAAGGTTTAATCTTTTGAGTTGACAGTTATAAATTAAGAAGCAGGTGGCTCGTTGTGAGTACCTGCTTTTGATTTTTCATAAATGCCTTGAAATTTCCTAACGAAAGCAGAGAAATTTTCAATAATGTATGGTATAATAATCTCGGTGTATTATGTTTAGATGCATTAGGGGGTCTTTTTATTTTAGAATTTAAACCTGTAACATTGGCACAAAAGCCTTTGTTTGAAAGTTATTTATCTAAACCTGAACAACGCGGAAGCGAATGTGCTTTTTCCAACCTTTTTGTTTGGCGCGATTGTTACAATATATTTTGGTGCGTTGCCCACGGTTTTTTAATCGTGAAGGTTAAACGTAATGAAGTGGACTTCTTCCTGCACCCCTTTGGTGGTAAGGACGAAGACCTGCCTCTTTTGATGGAGGAGTTGAAGGAATACCACGAAGGTAAGCCTTTTAGACTGCACGGTATTTATGAATGTACCAAAGAGCGTTTCAGCAGAGTGTTCCCGGACTTAGAATTTGAAGAAGATAGAGACAACTGGGATTACATTTATCTGCGTGAAAAATTGGCGGCGCTTTCCGGTCGCAAGTACCACGGTCAAAAAAATCATTACAACGCTTTTAAGAAAGCTAACCCTGATTTCGTGTACGAACCCATTACCGAAGAGAACAAGGCAGAGTGCCTTGCCTTTGGTGAAAAATGGTGTGACGATAGAATTGATGAAGATCCTACCTTGATTTGCGAAAAGTATGCTATGCAACAGGCTTTCAGCAATTTTGAAGCGCTGGAGCTGCGTGGTGGTGCTATCCGCATCAATGGTA
>CALCUU010000006.1 GCA_937906915.1 uncultured Phascolarctobacterium sp.
TTATCTAAACCTTCCCGGGTTAATCCAGTGTCATTTGCATTACGAATTAAACCATTACGTTTGCAAGAAAGGATTAAGCTGGGAAAACGAGGTTACAGATACAGAAGCCATTGACGCAGAAACAGGTTTTGAGCATGACCAACTACAAAACCTTCTGCTGAACATGGCTCTTTACCAAGAACTTAAAAAGCTATCTCCACGACAATTAAAAATTATTTGGCTCTATTATTTTGCCAACGAAACTCACGAAGCCATAGCTAAAGTTTTGCACTGTTCTACTCGGACAGTTGGTTACCAGAGGGAAAAAGCTTTGGCTAAACTAAAAAGCAGAATGCTTCGCTAAGTACAACGCTCTACACTTTTGTGTAGGGCGTTTATTGTTTTTAATAAAGCAGTTTGAAAATACATAACTCTAAGTTACTGCTATATTAAGAGAACAAGGAGGCAATGCTTCGCATTGCTATGATTAGGGCAAAGAAAAATGGAGAGGAAGAAAATTTAATAAAAGAAGGAGAGGAAAAAGAAATCTCACTATATAAGTGGGTAGTTTTTTACTAAAACGGCAAATTTTGACGAAAAAAATAAAAAAAAAATTTTTTTACACGATTTTTGCCGTTTTGCCTTTTTTGACCCCACTTATATAGTGAAAGGTGAAATCGAAGCGCGCTGAACAACACCTTGAAATTTGAAAGGAGTGACCCAACCTTTGAACAACCAACCCAAACTCATTACCCAAGTTACTGTTTTGCAGTAAGCAAACTAAAAAAGCGTATGGTTTTTACCATACGCTTTTTCGTATATTTACTATCTTCTATTTTTACTTAAAGCTGCCAAGTCGTAGCCACGGTTAGCAATGTAATTAGCAGTTTCACCGCTGTAAATTACAGGCACCTTGCGTAAATCCGTAGGAGCTTTTGCTCCAAGAAGTAACAGGTAACGTGTTAATTGTGTAGCCAGTGCTTCAAAGTATGTGGTAACTGCTTCCACACCGCCTTCTTGAACAAGGCGCAGTACATTACCAGCCATGCCAACAACATCTGCACCAAGGACAAAGGCTTTGGCAATATCACTTGCATTACGGATACCACCGCTGGCAATTAAAAGATTACCTTCATCACAGGTTACAGCACCGTCAAGGAGTGTCCACGCCGTAGGCAAGCCCCAGCTAGCAAAGTCACCGGTAAGCTCTTTGCCGTAGCGAGCTGCTTCAATGGCAGGGAAGTTAGTGCCACCTGCACCTGCGCAGTTAAAATGGGTAAAGCCCTGTGCTTTAAGGCGTGCGTATTCTTCCGCAGCAATGCCACAGCCAGTTTCCTTAACGATGACGGGAACATCTACCCCATCACGAATACGCAGTAAGTTATCCAAAAGACCTCTAAAGTCCTTATCCCCCTCGCCCATGAAAAGCTCTTGGGCTGGGTTAAGGTGTACTTCGAGAGCATCTGCGTTAAGCATTTTTACAGCTTCGCGAGCCTGTGCGGGCGTAGCCAGTGCGCTGATATTGGCAATGATAACGCCATCAGGGTTGTACTTACGCACAACCTCATAGCTGGCATAGCCTTTGCCGTCACGCACCGCACCGTATTGGGAGCCAACTGCCATGGCAATACCTAATTTAGCAGCAGCTTGGGAGAGCTTAGCATTCACATCTGTAACGGCATCCGTTCCCCCGGTAATGGCATCTATCAAAAAGGGCAAACGCATTTGCTTGCCAAAAACTTCGACAGATAAAACAATGTCTGCCGGATTTATTTCCGGCAGACAGTTATGTAAGAAACGAATATCCTCAAAATGCGTGCTCCTTGGGCCATCGCCAAGCTCTAAAGCATATTTAATATGTTCTAGTTTGCGTTGAGCGCGCTTCATAAGCTATTCCTCTTTTTTATTATTGCAGTTGTTCGGACAGGTCTTGGGTCAAGCCTTCGGAACCGTTCAGGTAAGAGCTGTATTCAGCTTGTTCAGCAGCTTGAGCAGCTTTTACGATGCTGAGGCCAATTTTTTTGCCTTCCAAGTCCATTTTCAGAACTTGAGCTTTAACGATTTGACCAGCTTCGAGAACGTCGTCAGCTTTAGCGATGCGTTCTTCAGCGATTTCAGAGATGTGAACCAAGCCTTCTACTTTGTCGCTAATTTTAACGATTGCACCGAAGGGCAAGAAGCGCAGAACTTGTACTTCTACGATGTCGCCGATGTTCAGTTTGCCAGCTTCAACTTTCCAAGGATCTTCTTGGGTAGCTTTGATGGACAATGCAACGCGTTTGTTTTCGCGGTCGATTTTTTTGATGAATACTTCAACTTCGTCGCCAACAGCAGCAACGTCTTCAGCTTTAGCATTGCGGTTCCAGGACAGTTCGGTGTTGTGAACCAAGCCAACGAGGCCAGCGCCAACTTCTACGAACAGACCGAATTCAGCAATTTTAACTACTTTGCCGGGAACGGTGGTGCCTTCTTCAACGGAAGCGTAAGCAGCTTCTTCAGCAGCAGCGCGAGCTTCTTTAGCAGCAGCGATGCGAGCTTCTTTAGCTTCTTTCCAAGCTTTAGCTTTAGCTTCTTTTTCAGCTTTCAACAAGTCGCGGCGAGAAACAACGATGCGTTTCTTTTCCAAGTCAACTTCGATGATTTCAGCTTCCAGTTCTTGACCAACATAACCGGTGAAGTCTTCTACACGTTTCAGTTCAACGTGGGAAGCAGGCATGAAGCCTTCTACGCCTTCAACAGCAACTGCCAAGCCAACGATGTTTTTAGCTTTATTTTTAATGATGCGGATAACTTTAACGGTAGCTGCGCGTTTTTCGCCTTCAGCCAATTCTGCAACGTTTTTCCAAGCAGCGTCGCGTTCAGCTTTGATTTTGGACATACGAACAAAATCATCTTTAGAAGTACCGGGGATAACTTTAACTTCTACTTTGTCGCCAACTTTGATGGTAGCCATCAATTCTTCGGCAGTTTCAGTCAAAGACCATTCCGGATAGGTTACAATGCCTTCGCGCATATAGCCAAAATCTACATAAACGCCATCTTTATCCAATTGAATAACGGTAGCTTCCACGATTTTACCGGGATATACGTTAACCTCCTCACTTTGTGCCAACAAACTTTCAAAATCCATGTTTTCCATTGCTACAATAGCCTCCTTAATTAAACGGTCGGGAGTTGATGCTCCTGCCGTGATGCCAATTTTAATACAATCCCTGAACATTTCCTGCTCTAATTCAGCAGCAGTTTCAATGTGATAGGCTTTAGGACATTTACTAGCGACCAGCTCGTACAAGTGACGAGTGTTGGCGCTGTTACGTCCACCAATCACGATAAAGGCATCAACCTCGCCTGCTAACTTCATGGCAGCGTTTTGGCGTTGCGACGTAGCTAAGCAGATTGTGCGCTCTACCCTATATTCACCTTCACGCTCCTTTTGGAGTGCTGCTAAAATTTCTTCAAACTTTTGCAGCTCGAAGGTGGTTTGAATGATAACCGCATACTTGTCTTTTTGCGGAACTTCAGAAATATCCTTTAAGTATTCGACAACGATTGCGTTTTCTCCTGCCCACTTTTTAATACTTTTTACTTCAGGGTGATTTTTTTCTCCGACAATTATGGGTAAATAACCATCCTGGGCAGCTTGGTACGCTTTTTTCTGTGCCATACGCACGTTAGGACAGGTCGCGTCGATTATATTTAACTGCTTTGCTTCTGCTTTTTCGTAAACTTCGGGGCCTACACCGTGGGAACGGAAGATAACAGTTTCACCGGCAGTGAACTGGTCTAAATCTTCCTTACAGGCAATGCCCTTAGCTTCAAGCTCTGCGATAAACTGTGGGTTATGAATTAAAGGTCCCAGTGTTGCGCCGTTAATACGGTCTGCAGCAGCCTTTTCTGCCATTTCCACAGCACGCTTCACACCATAGCAAAAGCCGCAGTATTCAGCAATTTTAATTTCCATTTTTAACACCAGCTTGCAATTCCGCAATGCGAGCCATCATTTCATCAGTCATATTTTTCAAGATTTCTTTAGTAATGGGCTCATCCTTGGGGAAGTAAATAGGCTTACCAAAACGCACGCTTACCTTAGGCCAAATTTTGCCACAGCGTTTAACGTCAGTACCTACAACGCAGGCAGGCACGATGGGTGCAAGAGATTTACTTGCCATCATCAGCGCACCGGGGGCAGCCTTGCCTAATTCACCGGTTTTACTGCGAGTGCCTTCCGGGAAGATTGCCAGAACGCCACCGCTTTTTAACAGGTCGATGCCGTATTTAATAGCAGCCTTATCGTTGCCACCACGTCTTACGGGGAAAGCGCCCAGCAATTTGTAAATGGTACCAAGTACGGGCACGAAGAGCTCTGCGTTCGCCATGAATTTAACCTTGCGAGGAGCAGC
>CALCUU010000007.1 GCA_937906915.1 uncultured Phascolarctobacterium sp.
AGCTTGACAAAATACTTTTTTTCACAATTATTAGGATTATCTCGACATATTATATTTTTGTTCTCAAGATCAGCGATTGCTCGACTAGTATTCGCCTTGTCACAACCAATATAGTCATTGATCTCATTTAATTTGAGCCCATTAATTTTGTCATATAAACAAATTAAATAAAAAGAGTTATGAAGAACTTCATCCAACAGGACCAAAGCATGACTATGCATATCATACAGAAGCCATGGACAGAGCCATGGAAGGTGGCATTGATGACGTAGGCTTGGGCGTGCTCTTTGGTTTGGAACGCTACAAGTACGAATTTGCAGGACTTTTGATGCACGCAGAACATCTTGAAGCAGTTCACGGTGTTGGACCTCACACCATTAGCGTACCTCGCATTAAACGTGCTGATGATATTGACCCTTCCACCTTTGCTAACGGTATTGACGATGAAATTTTTGCCAAACTGGTTGCCCTGATTCGTATTGCAGTGCCTTACACCGGTATGATTGTTTCTACCCGTGAAAGCCAAGCTGTGCGTGAAAAGGTTTTGAAGCTGGGCATCTCTCAAATTAGCGGTGGTTCCAGAACTTCCGTTGGTGGTTACACTGAGGAAGAACGCCCCACCGATACGGAGCAGTTTGACGTTTCTGACCAACGTACTTTGGACGAAGTGGTGCATTGGCTGATGGATTTAGGCTACATTCCTTCCTTCTGTACTGCTTGCTATCGTGCTGGTCGTACAGGCGACAGATTTATGGAGCTGTGCAAGTCTAAGCAAATTCAAAACTGCTGTCATCCCAATGCGCTGATGACCTTGAAGGAATACTTGGTGGATTACGCTTCCGAAGAGACAAGAGCTATTGGCGAAGCACTTATTCAAGCGGAGTTGAACAATATTCCGAAAGAAAATGTGCGCGTGATTTGTGCAGACCATTTGCAAAAAATTGAAGAAGGCATTCGTGATTTTAGATTTTAAGGAGTATATATGAAGGCTGTTAATGAAAATAGAGTAAATGAATTATTGATGGGCTTGGCTGAATTTGGTAAGACTGACCAAGGCATTACCCGTCTTGCTTATAGCGACGAGGACAGAGCTGCGCAAAATTGGCTCTTAGCTCAGGTTGCAGATTTAGGTTTAGAAATGCGTGAGGACGCAGTTGGTAATGTGTTCCTGCGTCGTAAGGGTGAAGACGACACTCTTCCTGCTGTTGCTACAGGCTCCCATCTTGATACTGTAATTCACGGTGGTATGTACGATGGCATGTGCGGTGTGGTTGGTGCGCTGGAAGCATTGTATATGCTGAAAGACGTGAAGCTGAAACGCAGTGTGGAAGTAATCATCTTCCGTGCGGAAGAGAGCAGTCGCTTTGGCTTTGCTACCATTGGCAGTAAGCTGATGAGTGGCAACGGTAGCCCGGAAGGTTTTTCCAAGGCTGCGAAAAAAGGCGAGCTGAGTTATATCGAAGCTTTGGCAAATTGGGGCTGTGACCCTGCTAATTATAAGGAAGCAATTGTTAAGCCCGGTACCTACAAAAGCTTTAGCGAAATCCACATTGAGCAAGGCAAGGTGCTGGAAGAAACTGGCAAGCAAGTTGGCATTGTCCATAATATTGCGGCGCCCACCCGTTTTAAAATTCATATCAAGGGTATGGCAGACCACTCCGGCGCTACGCCTATGGGCTTCCGCAGGGACGCACTTGTTAGCGGTGCCAAGCTTATTTTGGCGGTGGAAGCTGCTGCAACGGAAGAAAAGGACAACGGAACCGTTGGTACTGTTGGCGTTGTAGATGTAGAGCCCAGCTCCATTAACGTTGTTCCCGGTGGCGTAACCCTGTGGGTTGACGTGCGTGGTGTTAATAACGAAAGCATCGCCCGCACTTTGGAAATGATTAAGGAAGCTGCCTACAACGTAGCTCAAGACGACAAGGTGCGCATTGATATTGAAATGCTCACTGCGGATAAGCCTGTTGCTTTAAGCGAAGAACTGGCGAAAAAGGCAGAAGCTATCTGCGAGGCGGAAGGCATTGACTATTTGCACATGAATAGTGGTGCGGGGCACGACGCTATGCACATGGCGAAGCTTGCTCCTACAACTATGATTTTTATCCCGTGTAAGGAAGGCATTAGCCATAACCCGGCAGAGTTTGCAAAATTGGAAGACATTTGCCGTGCGGTAAATGTTTTAGCAAAATTAATCGAAGCAGAAGCAAATGAG
>CALCUU010000008.1 GCA_937906915.1 uncultured Phascolarctobacterium sp.
ACCCTTGCCGGAAGCCATGATGATTCAGGCAAGAGGCGTGGTTTTTATAAAATTATGATGAAGAGATTTATGTACACTCATAAGGATTCTCCTGTGATTTTCTAATCATATTGTATGCTTAGAGCGTGCTACTAGCAAGAGAAAAATTGCTTGCATGTTAATACTTTGCTATAATAAAAAGTATAGCAATTTACCCTATTAGGAGGGCTTGGAATGATAACCATTCGCGAATTTAAAAAAGTAGCTAGCTTGGAAGAAGCTTGGCAATTAAATCAAAAGCGTACTAATAAAATCATTGCCGGTATGCTGTGGACTAAAATGACAAAAGGTAATGTAATGACAGCTATTGACCTTTCCGGTCTTGGCTTGAATACCATAGATGAAAATGAAGAAGAAATCCGTATCGGTTGTATGGCTACCCTGCGCCAAATGGAAGAGCACGCAGGCTTGCACGCTTACAGCAATGGCGCAGTAAAAGAAGCACTGCGCTGCATTGTTGGTGTGCAGTTCCGTAATTTGGCAACCGTTGGCGGTAGCGTGTACGGAAGATTTGGTTTTTCTGACGTGCTGACCGTTTTGCTGGCCATGGATACTTATGTAGAAATGTACAAGGGTGGCATTATCCCCCTTGCTGAATTTGTGAATATGAAATACGACAGGGACGTGCTTGTCAGCGTCATCATTAAGAAGCAAAAAGCAAGCTACTGCTACCAAAGCGTGCGCATTGCCAAAACGGATTTCCCTGTGCTGACCTGCGCTGCTGTATTGACGGAAGCAGGCGTGAGCATCGCTGTTGGCGCTAGACCGGGCAAGGCAATGCTGGTGAAAGACGAAGAAAATTTAGTAACCCTGCCCATTACCGCAGAAAAAGCTAAAGCCTTTGCAGAATACGCTGCGGCAAAAGTTCCTACCGGCAATACTAACCGTGGCAGTGCAGAGTACCGCACTCATCTGGTTAAGGTGCTTGCAGAAAGAACCCTGATGGAATTGGGAGGTAAGGCCTAATGTTAATAAATCTCACCCTTAACGGTAAAAAAATTTCCAGAGAAATTGAAGCAGATTTGCTCTTAATAGATTTTGTCCGCAACGAAGGCTGTTTCAGCGTAAAAAGAGGCTGTGAAACCTCTAACTGCGGTTTGTGCACCGTGTTTATGAACGAAAAGCCTGTGCTCTCCTGCTCTATCTTGGCTGCTCGCGCTGACGGACAAAGCATTACTACCTTAGAAGGCTTGCAGGAAGAAGCAGCAGAGTTTGGCGCTTTCATTGCAGACCAAGGCGCAGAACAATGTGGCTTCTGTAACCCCGGTTTTATTATGAACGCCTTAGCCTTATTTAGAGAAAATCCTGAACCCGGCGAAGAAGAAATTAAAGAATATCTGGCAGGCAATTTGTGCCGTTGCTCCGGCTATGAAGGTCAACTGCGTGGTATCTTGAAATTCTTGGAATGGAAGAAAAATAAATAACAAAGGAATAAATGCTATGAAATTTGTTAATAAACCCTTACGAAAAAAAGACGCTATGCAATTAGTAACAGGCAAGCCTGTTTATACTGACGACTTGGCTCCCAAAGATTGTCTGATCGTAAAATTACTGCGTTCTCCCCATGCCAATGCCATTGTTGAGAGCGTTAATACTGCCATTGCCTTAAAGGTTCCTGATATTGAAGCCATCTATACTTGGGAAGACGTTGACCAAAACGGTAACCGCTTTACCTGTGCAGGTCAAACCTATCCTGAACCTAGCCCCT
>CALCUU010000009.1 GCA_937906915.1 uncultured Phascolarctobacterium sp.
AGTGCAGCCCTTGCTTTCACAGAGCAATTACCGCAATCTGACATTGCCGGAAAAGAACCTATGCCTTTGCCCTTGGAAGAAGTAAATGAAGGTATTACTACTGCTGGCAAAGTGCAGTACGTTGTGGCTGGTGGTAATTTCCTCAAGCACGGTCATAAATTTACCGGTGCGATGCGCGTTTTAGAAACCATCTTGCGTTATGAATACCTGTGGACTAAGATTCGTATTCAGGGCGGTGCTTATGGAGCTACTGCTCGTTTTGACAGCAATGGTTTAGGTATTTTCGCTTCCTATCGTGATCCCAAGCTTGCTGAATCTCTCCAAGCTTATAATGAACTGCCTGCTTGGCTGGCAAAAGAAGAGTTCGCTGCACGTGAGCTTGATAAATATGTAATTGGCACCATTAGTGGTATGGATACTCCGCTTACCAATACCATGCGCCTTGACACTATCTCTACCATTTGGTTGAAGAACATTACTGATGAGCAACGTCAACAGACTCGTGACGAAGTTCTTGATGTAACCAATGAAGATTTACAAGCGTTGGCTCCGGTAATTAGAGATATGCTTAGCGACGGCTTGATTTGTGTTGTGGGTGGTAAGCAACCTATTGAGGCGAATGCAGATAAGTTCAATAGAATATTGAATGCGTGAAATGCGTAAAAAAATCCGCTCGAATGAGCGGATTTTTTGTTCATTTTAGAATGTCGGCAAGTTCCGGTAGGGGAGCAATGCTTCTAGCGAGGATGCCATTCATATACGCAATGATGATGCCGTAATTGGTAAGAGGAATGTCCTGTACCTCTGCGCATCTGGTTCTGTAGATAACTTCACGCTCATTGAGCATGCAAGCACCACAATGAATAATCAATTTATATGAAGTCAAGTCTAGGGGAAATTCAGTGCCACTGGTAAATTCAAAGACGGGTTCAGCTTTGGTATAGCCTCTAATCCAATTAGGAAGCTTTACAGAGCCAATGTCGTTACATTGTCTGTGGTGAGTACAACCTTCGCTGACGAGAATTTTATCACCGTCTTTAATCTCTTCCAACGCTTTGACGCCTTTAATGGAATTCATAAGGCTTCCTTTATAACGTGCCATAAGTATTGAGAAAGAGGTGAGGGGAATATCTTCAGGAACAATTTTTGCAACAGTAGAGAAGGCTTGGCTATCCGTTACTACCAAACGAGGTTTACAGTTTAATTTTTGAAGCGCATCTGCTAATTCTTCGACTTGGACAACCACTGCGATGCCTTTATTATCAATAACGTTACGCAAAACTTGCTGCTGGGGTAAAATCATACGACCTTTAGGTGCAGATTCATCAATTGGGGTAACGAGAATAACAATGTCTCCTTGATTAACGATATCGTCTAAAAGGATGGTAGTTTTTTCTTCGGGTAAGAGGTTTGCGATTGCCTTTCTAAATTCGTAAATGTTTTCTCCGTTAGCAGCGCTGACAGGCATATGGGGGACGGAAGCGTGTAAATTGTCAAGCTCTGCGTCTGTAAGCAGGTCACATTTATTGAAGGCAATTATTACGGGAACCTTCTTATCTTGAATTAAATCTAATAGCTTCAAATCTTCAGCAGAGATACCTACGATTGCATCAATAACCAAAATAGCGATATCTGTTTTATTGAGAATTTGGTACGCTTTTTTAATGCGTTGCTCTCCCAATTCACCTTCGTCGTCGATACCGGGAGTATCAATAATCATAACGGGTCCCAATGGCAAAAGTTCCATTGCCTTAAAAACAGGGTCTGTGGTAGTACCCTTGTAGGAGCTTACGATGGCGAGGTCTTGACTTGTAATGGCATTGATTAAACTGGACTTGCCAGCGTTACGCTTACCAAAGATACCGATATGTATTCTTTCACAGCTAGGAGCAGTATTCAGACTCATATTACTATGCCTCCTTTTAAAAATTATCTATTTGGAGTTATATTATTTTCTTATATAAGTATATCAAAAAATGTGTTGCCTATGCACTAGTTTGCATAATTAGCAAATTGTGAAAAATTTGTGTAACCGTTATTGACGCTCGTATCATTTACAAGTTATATTATACTATAACACAGTGTTGTAGTTTTACACTGAAACCAAAATAAAGGAGGCGTATTATGAGTACCAATAACTCTACGCAACATGTTCAAATTTCTTTAGCAGATCCCACTCCGTTAGGCCTGTTCGGTTTGGCTGTAGTTACTATGGTAGCATCTGCACAAAAAATGGGTATCGTATCCGACGTTTCTTGGGTACTTCCCTGGGCTTTATTCTGCGGTTCTTTTGCACAAATCTTGGCTGGCATTCTTGACTACTGCCACAAAAACATCTTCGGTGGCACCGTATTCTGTGGCTTCGGCTTCTTCTGGTCCGCAGTAGGTATGGCTTGGATGATTAAAGCAGGCACCTTCGGCGCTGGCTTGGCAAAAGGCATTGACCCGACTGCTCTTGGCTTCGGCTTCTTCGCTTATTTCTTGTTTGCGTGCATTGGTACCATTGCTGCGTCCTCTGCAAACCTGTTCCTGTTCACCGATATGGTATTGATTGACGTGCTCTTGATTTGCTTGGCTCTGGATTCCTGGGGAATTGGCGGCCACACTCCGCACGCTATCGCTGCTTACTCTGAAATCTGCATTTCCTTGTTGTCCTTGTATGGCTGCGGCGCTGCTTTCTTGAACAACTTCTATGGCAGAGAATTCTGGCCGTTGGGCAAACCGGTTAACAACTGGAAACAATAATCTAAAATTGCCATAAGCACCATCTAGCTTTCTTGGAACTGCAATTGCTATATGGCACTTCTACCAATTTTATTTTAAACAAAAAACGCACTCGTAAGAGTGCGTTTTTATTATGTAGTTATTTTTTATTGTTTAAAACTCTACAAGCTCAAGTCTGTCGTTGGGCAGATACTTGCGACCAGCCTTAGCACAATCTTCGCCATTAACTTTAACGATGTCAGCGGTGAAGTTGATGTTGCCGTCAAAGAAGCTGGAACCAACAGCGTAGGTATCAGCAGGAACGCCAAGTGCTTCAAATTCAGCAATGCGTTTAGCGGTCAAGCCACCGGAAACGATAATCTTCACGTAGTCGAAGCCTTCTGCGTCGAGAGCACGACGAACGTTCCAGATAAGTTCTTTACATACGCCAGTGGGGTTGAACATACCCATTTGACCTAAGAGGCTTTTATCAACCATGGTACCGGAGGTATCAAGACGTACACCGGAAAGTTTTTTGCCAAGCTTGCGAGCAACTGCAAGAGCAGTATTTACGCAGTCGTTGTCAAAATCTACGAGAGCAATACGTGCAATGTTGGGGTCAACGTATTTGTCGAAAGCAGCAGTAGCTTTTACTGTATCGCCGTGGTAAGTAGCAATAAGTGCGTGGGGAATGGTGCCCAAGCCTTTACCATTAGCAGCCAAAGCGTTAGCATCAGTGGAGCAACCGATTACACCGCCAACTTTAGCAGCGTAGCCGTCGCTTTCTTGGGTTTGATAAATGTCATAGCGAGCAGGGAAGAAGAGTACGGGCTTGCCGTTAGCTGCTTCCACAACTTCACGTACATTGGTAGCAATGCGGCTTTGACGAGCCAAGATGCCCAAGTACAAGGTTTCCAGATGAGAGAAGTCTGCCAAGTCACCTTCGATGGTCATGATGGTTTCCCAAGGAGCTACCTTGTCACCGTCATGCAAAGCGTGAATGGTAATATTTTCAGGGTTATGAGCGCAAGTTCTGATAAGGGCGATAACTTCGTCGATACCACATACTACAACGTGCTCACGGGTAAACACCTGCATTAAAACGCGGGGATGGTGATTATCTCCGTTCAAAATTTCGATGGTGCGCATAAAATACGCATCACTGTAGTAGCCAGCTTTGATTTTGTCTACCGGAAAATGAAAATGTTCTACAGGTAATCTGTTTTTCATTTTACGCCCTCCAAAAATTTATAGATAAACTAAATTAAAAATATGATACAATAATAGCGTTTGATATTCAAGGCTTTTAGTAAAAAATCCTAATAAAGGTTAGTTGCAAATGATAAATAAGAAGATTAAGGTCTTATTGCTCTCTGCGCCGATTGGCTCCGGTCATCGTCTGGCTGCAGAAGCATTGAAAGAAACCTTTGAAAATAAAGAGAATATAGAAGTAATTCACGGTAATGTTTTTAATTTCTTTCCTCAAATTTTAGGCAAGACCTTTTTAAAAGTCTACCTGTGGATTTTAGGTGCCTGCCCTTGGCTTTATGAAGCTATGTACAAATGGGGAAATAAGGGCGAAGGCTCCTTATGGATGCGTAGCCTGATTAACGGTGCCTTGGCGTACTTAGGTGAAGGCTTCATTAAGAAAGCTGCTCCTGATGTTGTGATTGCTACCCACGCTACTCCTGCAGGCATTATGAGCATTTATAAGCGTAGGAACAAAACCAACCTGTATCTGTGTGGAGTGATTACAGATTTCACAGTGCATCGTTGGTGGCTATGTGATGGGGTGGATACCTACTTTATTGCGGATGAACGCTTAAAGGAAAAATTTCCGAAGGAGCAGGAGGCTGTGGCAACAGGCATCCCTTTGCGAACAGGCTTTGGCAATTTGGAAAAAGTAACCTGCCGCGAGGAGCTTAACTGGAAAGAAGAGGATAAAATTTGCCTCTTAATGGGTGGTGGCGAAGGCTTGCTGCCCATGGAAGAGATTGTGACTGCATTGCTCAAGAACAAGCCACATAACTTACGCCTTGTAGCTTTGACAGGTAACAATCAAAATTTGACCAAGGCTTTAAAAACAAAGTTTGCCAATTCAGTAGAAGTGTTTTCTTATACCCATAAGGTTCCGCAAATTATGTGCGGTGCCGATATGATAATTTCCAAAGCGGGAGGAGTAAGCTCCGCTGAGGTGCTTGCTTCTAATTTGGAGTTTATTATTTACAAGCCCTTGCCCGGACAAGAAGAAAACAATGCAAAATTCTTGGCTAACTACTGCGAAGCTACCATTGCTAATTCTACGGAAGAAATTGCTCAAAAAGTACAGGCAATGTGCTTATATAATGAAGAAAAATTATCGCAGGGTAAGAGATTTTATGGCAAGCCTTCTGCTAGCAAAGAGGTTTGTGATTTTGTATTGAAACGATTAAAAAATATTTTGCCCTCTTGACCGATGATAATTTCCCTACTATAATGTAGAAAATCTGTATCTTGTTAATTTTATATTTAATTTGAAGTACCGGTGTCTAAAAACTAAGGAGTTGACGCTTTGAACACTCTGTATTTAGCGGCGATATGTGCCGTTTTACCAGGTTTAAGACGCAGTACAATTCAACAACTAATTCAAAAATTGGGTGATGCCAAAGCAATCTTTGAAGCAAGCGAAAGCGACCTCCTTGCAACAGGATTGGTAGAGCCTAAAAATGTCATCCAATTTATTTCCAAACGCAGTTTAAAATTACCAGAGAAAATTGAAAAATTTTGCATGCTCAACAGCGTAAACCTCATCAGCATTTATGATGAGGCTTATCCAAAGGCTTTGAAGGAAATTCACGACCCACCTTTAGTTTTATACGTGCGTGGGCAAATTCCGGAAGCGCCTTACGCCATAGGCATAGTTGGTTCCCGTGAAGCCTCTCACTACGGCTTGAAGGCTGCCAATGTTTTCGCAAGTGGTTTGGCTAGAGAGGGGATACCCATTATCAGCGGTGGTGCTAAAGGCATTGACACTGCTGCTCACGAGGCAGCGCTCAAGGCTGGAGGAATTACCGTTGCAGTACTTGGCTGTGGTCTTGATATTAACTATCCTGCTGGCAACCAAAGGTTATTCG
>CALCUU010000010.1 GCA_937906915.1 uncultured Phascolarctobacterium sp.
GCGGATGGAAACACGAGAGATTCCAACCTTGGCAGATACTTCTTCTGTAGTAAACATTCCGTCAAAAGTAAGAATGCACTTCCAAACTACAGCTAAAGTATTTTTGTCCAAGCCTTTAGGCAGGGCAACTACTGGTTCCTTTTCATTGCGGATAATAGTTTTATCCAGTTCAGATTGATTAATGATTTCTTGTTCTTCAACAATGTGGTAGCGTTTCAGATAATTGTTCAGCGCCAAATTGAAGCGTTCAAATTCAAAAGGCTTAATGATGTAGTCAACTGCACCCAAACGCAAAGCTTGTTTAATCTTATCTTTGTCATTGGCAGCAGAAACAATAATTACATCAACATCAAAGCCGTTTTCACGAATTTTAGCCAGCAGCTGCAAGCCATCCATAGAAGGCATGAATACGTCAAGTATCAGCAAGTCGTAATTTCGAGCTTTTAATAAATTCAAAGCATCGTCACCACAGCGAGCAATACCACACAGCTCAAAGCCTTTAATTTGACTAAGATAGTGCTCATGAAGTTGAGCTACCATCGGATCATCTTCAACAACTAATACGTTAATCATTTATTTCACCATCCCTTTTTACAGGTAATCTAACAGTAAAGGTAGTACCCTCACCTTCTGAGGTTTCAATATCAATTGTACCTTCAAGGTTATCAATACTTTGTTTAACCAAGTACAATCCATATCCATGGCCTTCGCCTTTACTGGAATAACCACGTGTAAACACATTATTCTTACTGTCTTCACTCATGCCCGGACCGGAGTCTTCAACGATGATAACAATTTCTTTATCAAAGTCAAGAATACTCAAGTTTACGATACGCTCGCCCTTGTGGTTTTGCAATGCATCAAAGGCATTTTCAATGATATTGCCAACAATCAGCACCAAGTCGTGTACGGACGGCACTTCCAACTCATTGCGCAACTCACTTTCATCAGACAGAGAGAAGTCAATATCAAGCTCACGACTACGACTAATCTTACCTAAAATAAAACCAGCCAGAGTAATATCTTTCAGACGAGTTACGATGTAGGATACTTCAGATTGACGGTTCAGCGCCACTTCTTTAGTAAACTGCTTCAATTCGTCATAAGCTTTCATTTCAATAAGTCCCATGATTACGTGCATCTTGTTCATAAATTCATGGGTTTGTGCTCTAAGGGCAGTAGAATAATTTTTGAAGCCCGTTAATTGGTTTGCCAATTCTTCAACTACAGATTTTTTGCGGAAAGTAAATACCGCACCAATAATCTTATCATTGAGCATCAGCGGAACAGATGTAATGATGAAAAGAGTATCACCTAATTTTACACCTGCGTTGGTAATAATCTTACCCTCTTTCAAAATGCTATCGAAACGTACATTTTGAAGTACGTCTTTAATATTCTTACCAACTAATTCACCGGTGTCTACAATCTTCGCATCAGAAAGCAGATTTTCAGCTTCAATATTTACAAGGGTAATGATGCCCTTGTCATCAATAGTAATTACACCTTCGCGAACAGAGTCAAGAATGATGTTACGTTCTTGCAGCATAGCAGCAATAGCTTCCGGTTCCAAACCGAAAAGTATCTTCTTAACGCGTCGCGCCAGATAAATGGCACCAAAGATACCTACACTCAAACCAAAAGCAGTCATTATTAAAAGGAAGATAATGGAGTCAATCGCAGAGTTCTTCAATACGTCATCAGAATAACCTGTAACTACATAACCTACAATATCCTCATTACCATTTTTAACGTAGCCGAATGCTCTATTAGGAATAGCGTAGTTTTCGCGCCAATCAATTTTTTCCTGCTTAGAATACTTATGGACAAGCTCTAAAGAACTACGTTTAAAATCTGCTAGCTTACCAGGATTATAAAATACTCGCAGGATAAAATTCTTATCATAAATAGCAACCCCTGCTTCATCGGAGTTATCTACTTCATTAACGTAGCTTGCCATAAGCTCATCATCAACTTTATCTATTTTTTCAAGCCCGTCAATGATGATATCTGAATTACAAAGAATATTATTTATACTTACTGCGTTAATACTAACGCGGTCATAAATTACCTGCGCTACCCTTTGCGTAGTAAAAAGCGCAGAAGGCAACAAGGCAATGAATACAACCATGGTAATCAAAATAACAATCTTTTGAGAAAGTGAGAATACTTTCTTGTTCTTGTAAATATATTTATTTATGTTTCTATATTGTGATTCTCTATTAGCTTCTTTAGATTTTTTCAACATCTGCAGGTACCGTGAGGAATTGGATACCAGGATTACGATCCAAAATCCAATTCAAAGACCATTCGTTATTAACTAAGATAACGGGACGTTCTTTTTTATCATATACAAGCATACCATTGTCCAAGCCCTTGATATTATCTAACAGCTTTTTATCTTCTGCATATACCCAACGTGCTACGGAATAAGGCAGTTGGTTCATCAAAAGTTGTGCACTGTACTCGTTGTTAAGGCGATATTCAAGTACTTCTAATTGCAAAATACCTACTACGCCTACGATAAAGCTTTCAAGACCAACACCTTTTTGCTCAAATACTTGGATTGCACCCTCTTGGGACAATTGGAGAATGCCTTTTTCAAACTGTTTACGCTTCAAAGAATCCTTGGGTTGCACGCGTGCGAAGATTTCGGGCGGGAACACGGGGAAGTCTTCAAATTGCAGCTTCAGCTTGTTATCGCTTAAAGAGTCGCCAATACCGAAGATACCGGGGTCAAACACACCGATGATGTCACCGGGATACGCCTTTTCAACGATGGTTCTTTCTTGAGCAAGGAATTGTTGGGGCTGCGCAAGCTTAATCATCTTATTGGATTGCTTGTGATAAACGCTCATCCCTTTGTCAAATACACCGGAACAAA
>CALCUU010000011.1 GCA_937906915.1 uncultured Phascolarctobacterium sp.
AGTCATAAATGATGCCACGCGGAGCAAGAATTCTGGACTGACGCAAGCGATTACCATCTGCCTGCTTGGCATAGTAATCCACACGCCACAACTGCATATAGGCAATACGTCCCAAAAGCACTAAAAAAAGAAAAAAGCACAGCCAAAACATTGCATATAGACGTGCCATATTACGTTTATTAAGCATGTGCTTCCTCCTTCGTTACTCCAAGATCAATAAGAAATATCTTCTTCACGAACCCAGTCATAAATTTTCTTAACTAAATGAACAACGGGAACTACTAACAAAATATTCCCAAGACAATAGCCAATGGTGTCCCATGCAAAATGAGGGAACATACTCCAAAGGCCACCACTGCGGATAAGCTCTATCCACCACAGCGCAAAGCGCAACAATAAACTAAACACACCAATGGCAAACATATGGTATGTAGGGTTATCCTTAAAAACCTTCTCACGGGTAATGCCAATCAAGTAAGCCATAAACCCACGAGTTAAAATGTGAAAGCCAAAAATCTCCGGTGTTAAGGCGTCCTGCAATAAACCAATGCTCACGCCTACCAAAGTTCCAAAGCCATCTTCCTGTCTGAGCATGCAATAACCATACAAAGCCAAAAGTGGCAAATCAAAAGCTATCCAGCCAGTGTAAAAAACAGTTACCGCGCCCTGTAACATCAATAAGAACAGAAACAGGACGGGCCAAATCAGTCTCCTCATTTTGCCTGTCCTCCCTGTAATTTTCTATCAACTTTTGGTTCCGGAGTAAAGTGTGTAATAACAAGCACATGCTCTACGTCCGCAACGTCAGCAGCAGGCACAACGTCAGCCTCCTGCAATAAACCTACATTACTTAAACGTACATCGGCAACAGTACCGATTAAAATATTTTCCGGATGACTACCGCTGTAACCGCTGGTTACAACAACATCCCCTTTTTTTACGCTAGCTTCACGGAAGATATGCTCCATGATAAGCTTATCCCTAATGCCGCTGCGTCCATTAACTACGCCAATAGCTCTGGAATCGACACGCAAAATTCTCGCGCCCACCTTGCAACGTGCAGAGGTAATGAGCAGCACCTTAGCATAATCATCATAGACCTCATCAATTACACCAATGAGCCCACTGCCATTAAGCACTGCCATTTCGCGCTTCAAACCTGCATCCTTACCAATGTTAATATACATGCTATCGTGCAAATCGCCAAAATTACGGGCAATTACCTTCGCCGCACGAGTAGTCTGGGTTCTGTGCTGCTCCTTGTAATTAAGCAATTCACGCAGCTGCTTGTTTTCTGCGTAGATTGCAGCCATGGCAACATTGGCATTGCGCAGTTCTACATTATCTCGTTTTAATTCTTTGTTCTCACTCTGCAAAACTGTCAATGCACGCCAATAACCACGAATGCTGTCACCGGTGTTGCCAAGGGCAACAAGTGCATTTTCTACCGGCATAACCACCGTCGCTACTGCCTTATTGATTAAAGGAAAGCGACTTTTGCCAGAGATAGCTAGGGCCAACATTGAAGAAAGAATCAACACTAACAGTGCGCAGAGCATACTCTTCTTACCCATAGCGCTACCTTACAATTTATTTAGAAGTCATAAAGCCTTTTTTGTAAACGTCAACATTTTCTACCGCAATACCAGTACCCAACGCTACGCAGTTAAGAGCTTCGTCAGATACAAATACGGGCATACCGGTTTCTTTGGAAAGAAGTCTATCCAAATTGCGGAGCATGGAGCTACCACCGGTCATAACAATGCCTCTATCAAAAATATCCGCAGAAAGTTCGGGCGGAGTGCGTTCCAAGGTGTTACGAACTGCATCAACGATAATGCCAACAGGTTCATCTACAGCTTCGCAGACGTGGTTAGCATTTACGGTGATATTCTTGGGCAAGCCGGTTACCAAGTCACGACCACGTACTTCCATGGTGGGCGGGTTATCTACGGGCATTGCAGTACCAATTTCAATCTTAATGGTTTCCGCAGTACGCTCGCCAATGAGCAGGTTAAACATTTTGCGAATATAACGCACGATGGCAGCGTCAATAGCGTCACCACCGGTACGAACGCTTTTGCTTACAACCATACCACCCAAGGAAACAACTGCTACTTCGCAGGTGCCACCGCCAATATCTACAACCATGCTGCCGGTAGCTTCTTGTACAGGAAGACCTGCACCAATTGCCGCAGCCATAGGTTCTTCAATCAAATATGCTTCGCGAGCGCCAGCTTCGATGGTTGCATCAATAACCGCACGTTTTTCAACTTCGGTTACACCGGAAGGTACGCCAACCAAAATACGAGGACGCACGAAGGAACGATTGCCCATAGCCTTTTTGATAAAGTGCTTGAGCATGGATTGAGTAATTTCATAATCAGCAATAACACCGTCTTTCATAGGACGGATTGCTACGATATTACCGGGAGTACGACCAATCATACGCTTTGCTTCTGCGCCGATTGCCAGCACTTCGTTAGTATCAACTTCTACTGCTACTACGGAAGGCTCACGAATGATGATGCCTTTTCCCTTGCAATGTACCAAGGTATTAGCAGTACCCAAATCTATACCCATATCATCAGACATACTGTTAAAAAAACTAATGTTAGGAAACTTAAATCTCATTTTGTTTTCCTCCATAACTATAATGCTTCATTCTCTAGAAAACTATAATAATTGCCATCGCCAATTATTATATGGTCCACAAGCGGAATTCCCAGCACCTTGCCGGAACGCACCAACATACTCGTAAGCTCCCTATCCTCCAAACTGGGGCTAGGCTCACCGGACGGATGATTATGAGCAACCATAATTGCCGCCGCGTGCTGCAAAAGAGCAGGCACAAAAACCTCACGAGGGTGTACGATTGAATTGCTTAAAGAACCTTCGGATACTACTTCTGTTCCAATAACCTTGTTCTTGCTGTTAAGCAAGACCACTACAAACTGTTCTTTAATTGCATACCGCAAGCGTGGCATCAAAAACTCTGCTGCATCTCGCGGACAGCTTAAATGTATTTTTTCAAGGGGCTTGGCAGAAGCAATGCGCCTGCCAATTTCCAGAGCCGCCAAAACAGTTGCTGCCTTAGCCTGCCCCAACCCTTTTATATTCGTAAGTTCAGTTAAACGGGTAATGCCTGCCAAGCGTTTATACAAACCGCCATTATCAGCAAGCTCACTCCCAATGTCAAGAGCTGATTTCTCAGCTGTACCTGTACGCAACAAAATGGCGAGCAGTTCAGCATCAGTTAACGCTGTCACTCCTCGTTCTGCCATTTTTTCGCGGGGTCTATCACTAACAGGAATTTCCTTGATAGCCTTAATGTGCAATTAGCGCACTCCTAGTTTTGCCAATATTAACTGCGTACGTGTAAGCGGCAACCCTACTACGTTGTTATAGCAACCGTCAATCTTTTCGACTAAAACGGCGCCTCTCCCTTGGATACCATAAGCTCCGGCTTTATCAAGGGGTTCGCCGGTGGCAACGTACTGTTTTATTTCTTCTTCGGTCAGGTCGCGGAACACTACTTTTGTTTCGCAAACCTCTGCAAGCATTTCGCCTGCGTAGCTAATAGCAATACCGGTTAAAACCTTGTGAGCTTTACCGGAAAGCTGTGTTAGCATTTTTACGGCGTCCTCTTCATTTTGAGGCTTGCCTAAAATTATACCTTCTGCGACTACCACCGTATCAGCAGCAATCACAGGCAAGTTATCGCCTTTAATTTTTACTACAGCCTTACATTTACCAATGGCATTGGCAAGGACAACGTCCTCTGCCTGTACCGCCGCACCGCTTACCTCGTCAAAATCTGCGGGGCAAACCTCTGCGTCGATGCCTATTTGCTGTAATAACGCCAAACGGCGGGGAGAAGCAGATGCTAAAATAACCTGCATATTCTTCTCCTATTATTCCTTAGCGGGCTCGCTAGGTTTATCGTTCAAATCAATGGTCATTTCCGCAGCTTCGATTTCTACAACTACGGGTTGTGCACCTTCGCGAACTGCGTCACGTTTGAAAGTGCGAACGTAGGTCATTGCCATAAACAGCCACAACGCTACACCGCCAACCATGAACCACAGAGGATCCATATAAAAGAAGGTAGCCAAGCTTCTACCAAATGCCAAGCCAGCCAATACACCCAAAACAGGGAAGCCATAAATAATCAGTTGGCTTTTTCTTTTTTCTAATTCTTGGTATTCAACGCCTACCACATCGCCCACTTTAGCGTTAATGGGGCACCAGCAGTCCAAATATTTAGGAATACCGGTAACGGTAGTTTTAGTTCTATCAACTTTAACTTCAGCACGTTCACCATGCTTTTTTATCAAAAGACCTTTAATCTCAGCAGCCATCAATAAACCTCTTTCTTAATACGCTTTCATGAAAACATACCAGTAGCCTAAGCCAAAAATTACACCATAGATTGCCAAAAATACAACGCAGCCTTGCCAGCAAATAGGATAACCAAAGTTAATATATTCGCCCAAAATACCACGTTTGTTAAAGAAGGTGTATTTTGCACGACGTTTGAACCAGCAAGCTTTATTTACAGGGCCAATCAGTTTAGCAATGGCAAAGATATAAAAGAACGCAGCAATAAAAACATGAATTACTCTTGCACCTACGAGGGCAGGTGCTACGTGTTCAATAGCTTCCATCTTGTGAAATTCTCTCCTTTGTTTTCGATAGATATGATTAAGCTTTTCAAAAGCAAGTTAAGCGCAAACCAGCGTAGCTTGCGTAAAAATTACAGTTGGATAAATTTATCCGGCATTTGTTTGCGAAGAACTTTAATGAATTGGTCGCTAGATTTGAAAAGCAAGCCAGCCAATTTATTCTTTTTGCCTTCGGTAAATACCAGCAAACGTTGGGGATTGGGGTCCAAAGAATTGTAGCGATGGATGTAGTGACGGATTTTAGTTTTGCGGAAGAAGCTTTTTACATATTTTTGAGTAAAGCTTTCAGTACGGGTAAGGTCCACAAAATAACTACGTCTTAAACCCAAGCCGTGGGTAATTACTTCCAAACGCATATCTTTATAAAGAATCAGGGTGTAGCCGTAAGACACGCGCCAAACCCACAAGCTTAAAAGGCACAGGTCAATGCCCCAGCCAAGATAATTGATTCTTCCTGTATCCATATAACCGGTTACTTCGTAACCAAACAACGCCAAAATTGCCAGCAGTGCTAAGCCTGCGAAAACTTTTCTGTCATTAGCAGTAGTAGATGTTTCACGATATAATTCTTCCAAAATGTTCCCTCCAAGAATAACGATAAATTGCGGAAATTCGTTTCCTTCTAAATCTTATTTATTATATCAAAAAAAAGATGATAAGCCTATACCTTTTTATTCCTTATATAGTAAAAAAAGTAAAATCCGTAGAAGTGCCAGAAGACGAGAAACAGCGTAGCTTATACCGCGGCGTACTTTAACGTACGTCGAGCAAATAAGCTACGCTGTGACAAAGTATAACGGTACTTATATGGATTTTATCCTCTCACTTGACCATTGCCATTGATGAGATACTTAGTGCTTGTCAGTTCAGGCAATGCCATGGGGCCACGGGCATGCAGCTTTTGAGTGCTGATACCAATTTCTGCACCAAAGCCAAATTCAAAGCCGTCGGTGAAACGGGTGGAAGCATTTACATAAACAGCAGCAGCGTCCACGCCCAGTTGGAAGGTACGTGCATTTTCGTAATCTTCTGTTACGATGCACTCGCTGTGGTAGGTAGTGTACTTAGCAATGTGTTCCATTGCTTCTTCAAGGCTATCTACAATCTTCACGGAAAGACGCAAGTCGCCGTATTCAGTGCTCCAATCTTCTTCGGTAACAGGCACAACCTTGTCGCTAAAGGCTTGCACTCTTTCGTCACCGCGGATTTCCACGCCAGCTTCAAAATATTTTCCCAGCATAGGGGGCATAAATTTTTCAGCAGCGTCTTTATGCACAAGCAAGGTTTCCATAGCGTTGCACACGGAGGGACGTTGCACCTTTGCGTTGTAGCAAATCTTCATTGCCATTTCCACATTGGCAGATGCATCAATAAAGGTATGGCACACGCCTGCACCGGTTTCAATAACAGGAACAGTTGCGTTCATCACTACAGTTTTAATTAAGCCAGCACCACCACGAGGAATAACCACGTCTACCAAGCCGTTCATATGAATCAAATCAGTAACAGCTTGACGGTCGCTGGTATCTACAAATTGCACGCTTCCTTCGGGAATGCCAACAGCTTCTGCCGCATCAGAAAGAACTTTGGCAATGGTAAGGTTGGATTGCATTGCTTCACTGCCACCCTTTAAGATTACAGCGTTGCCGGATTTAAGGCACAAGCCTACGGCATCAGCAGTAACATTGGGGCGTGCTTCGTAAATAATACCGATAACTCCCAAAGGCACACGCACTTTGGTAACGGTCAAACCATTTGCCAAACGACTACCACCTACAATATTACCAATGGGGTCGGGCAGGGCAGCAACTTGCTCCAAGCCTTCTGCCATTCCGGCAATACGTTCCGGTGTCAGCTTTAATCTATCCAGCATGGAAGCCTTCATACCTTTGGCAGCAGCGTTTTCCATATCAATGGCGTTGGCTGCCAAAATTTCTTCTTGTTTATCTAAAAGAGCTTGCGCCATTGCCAGCATTGCCTTGTTTTTAATGGCAGTACTGGTAATCGCCAGCTTGCCTGCCGCTTTCTTGGCAGCAGCAGCTTTTGCTTTAACTAATTCGTAAGTAGACATAAGCTTCGCCTCACAAAATAACTAAATCATCACGATGAATTACTTCATCAAAATTTTTATGACCAATCAAGGCTTCAATGTCACTGGACTTGCAGCCCTTGATTTGTTCTAATTCCGCAGAGCTGTAATGCACCAAACCACGTGCCAGCTCGTGACCTTCCGCAGTTTTTACGCTAATGGTACTGCCCGGCTCGAAGGTTCCTTCCACAGCAGTGATGCCTGCCGGCAAAATGCTGCAGCCGCCAGCTTTGTGCAATGCTTTTTCACAGCCTGCGTCAACGGTAATGCTTCCTTTAATATTGGCACCAAAGGCAAGCCAACGTTTACGGAACTGCAAACGGTTCTCGCGGCTCACAAAGAGGGTACCAATTTCTTCGCCATTTAAAATTCTGGGAATAGCATTTTTCTCCGTACCGCTGGCAATTACCAGGTGGATACCACTGCTGGTCGCTGCCTTCGCCGCTTGAATTTTTGTAGCCATACCACCAGTACCACGACTGGAGCCTACGCCACCAGCACTTGCTTCGATGGCAGGAGTAATCTCGCTAACCAAAGGAACAAGCTTAGCATCAGGATTAGTTTGGGGGTTGGCAGTGTATAAGCCATCAATATCAGAAAGAATAATTACCAAATCCGCATCAATGATACCTGCCACGAGAGCAGACATATTATCATTGTCGCCAATTTTAAGTTCGTCCAAAGCAACAACGTCATTTTCGTTAACGATGGGAATAACACGTTGCTTGATAAGCTCCATAAAGGTGTTACGAGAATTGGTGTAACGGTGTCTATCCAAAGACTCCGTCTTGGTCAGCAGAACTTGCGCCACAATTTGACCATAGTCTGCAAAAATCTTCTCGTAGGTGTGCATCAAAACGCCTTGTCCTACCGCAGCCGCAGCTTGCTTTCCGGGAATAGTATCAGGCTTTTTAGGCAAGCCCAATCTATCCACGCCAACAGCCACCGCACCGGAGGTAACAAGAATCATCTCCTTGCCCTGATTTTGCAAATCGCTCAACTCACGGGCAATTCTATCAATCTGGCTGAAATTACGCTTGCCGTTAGCATAAGTAATAGTACTACTACCCACCTTCACGACAACGCGCTTCGCCTGTTTTAAAAGTTCTCTATTAAATGTATTTGTCATTATGGGTCAACTCTTTTCGGAACTGATTAGTTTTCTTTATACTCGAATACCATGTCGCGAATGCGCACAGTCTCCCCTTCTTGCTCACCTTTTTCCATCGCTTCAACGATTACACAATAATACATTGCTTCTTCAAGGTCTTTAATCATATCAATTACTTCGCCAAGTTCCTTAGCATCAACGCTTTCAAGATGTCCCATTTGACCCTGAGCGCAGCACATTAAGGTTTGTTTCATTGATTTAATCATATCTTCATTTAATACCATATAGCTATCAGACATTCTATCAACTATTTTTTGTAGAGCAATTGGAGTTGTTTTTATAAACCCAAATTTAAATAT
>CALCUU010000012.1 GCA_937906915.1 uncultured Phascolarctobacterium sp.
TTAATGAATTGGTACTTGCCAAGGGTGCCTTCAGCAAGATGGCGCACATGCAAACCTACATCAATGGGAAACCCTCCGGTAGCTATTCTGCTGACGGTCTTATTGTATCAACAGCTACAGGCTCTACCGCATACTCCTTATCTGCCGGTGGTCCCTTGGTTCAGCCGGAGCTAGAGGTTAGCATTATCACTCCTATCTGCGCACACTCCTTGGCTGCACGTACCTTGGTAGTTCCTATGTCCGAGGTCATTGACCTCAAACCAATGCCCGGTAGTGAAGATATGATGCTTTCTGCGGATGGGGAAGACGTTGGCGACGTAACAGAAGATACTTACGTGCGCATAGCTAAGAGCCCCCATAAGATGCAGTTCATTAGATTGACAAGTCGCGACTATTATCAAACTTGGCAACAAAAATTGATGAGTAATGTCTAATTAGTTAGGTTATTTAAATAAATGAGGTGATCAATCATGAAAATGACCAGACACGCAAAAATCAAAGAAATCATCGACAAAAATAAAGTGGAAACCCAAGAGGAGCTGGCGACAGCTTTGCGCAATGAGGGTATCGAGGTAACTCAAGCCACTGTTTCCCGTGACATCAAAGAGTTGATGCTGGTTAAAGTTCCCGATGCAAATGGTCACTACCATTATGCTTATCCCAAGGAACATAATATGCTCCTTACTCCCGGTCGTTTGGAACGCACCTTCCAAGATTCCATTATCGGTTTGCGTGCTACCCAATGCTTGGTAGTAATTCGCACTTTACCAGGTACTGCACAAGCTGTTGCTTACGCAGTTGACTATATGAAATGGCCTGAAATTTTAGGCACCATTGCTGGTGACGATACTGTTTTCGTTGCCGTAGAAGACCAAGAAGGGGTAAAAACCTTAATTTCTCGTTTTAAAGATCGTCAATAAGCTGAGGTAGAACTTATGCTGCAATCCTTGCACGTTCATAATTTTGCGTTGTTAGAAGACGCAAAGGTAGATTTTGTACCGGGCTTCAATGTTTTTACAGGTGAAACCGGTGCCGGCAAATCAATATTGGTAGATGCTTTTGGCGTTGTGCTTGGCAATCGTGCTTCTGCGGACTACGTGCGTACTGGAGCAGATAGCTTTTGGGTGCAGGCTGTGTTTGACATTAGTGGTCAAGAGCAGTTACAGGCATTTTTAGAAGAGCAGGGCATTGACGCTGATGATGACCTCTTTTTAAAACGTCAGGTGACTAGCGCCGGTAAAAGCAAGGCTACGGTCAACGGGGTACAGGTTCCCTTGAACGTGTTAAAGCATATTAGCACTATGCTTGTTGACATCCACGGTCAGCACGAGAATCAAGCCTTGTTAAAAGCAGATGCTCCTCGTGTTTTAGTAGATGCTTTTGGTGGCGAGAGGATTGCGGCGTGCTTTAAGGACTACAGTGCTTTATATACAAAATACGTTGCCCTGCAAAATAAACTGCGTGCTTTAAAGGCAGATAGCGAGCAGCAAGACCTGCTTCTTGACCGTTACGATTGGGAAGTAAAGGAAATTGAAGCTGCTAAACTGCGTGTGGGTGAGGAAGAAGCTTTAGAAGAAGAGGCAAAGGTACTCCAAAACAGTGAGAAGATTATTACTGCTGTTAATGGTGCCTATAATTTGCTTGATGATGACAAGGCAGTGCTCTCTTTACTGGCTAAAGCAAAGAACAGTTTACAAAATGCAGTGCGCTACGACAGCAGGCTGAGTATTTTGCTGGACAACTTAGACAGCGCTTGGCTTACTCTCGACGATTGCCGACAGGAGCTAGGCGAATACCTTTCCCGTACAGATTTCAATGGTGAACGTGCGGTAGAGGTACAACAAAGATTAGATACGATTTATCGTTTACATAAAAAATATGGTGGCTCCACCCAAGCGGTTCTTGGGTACTTGGAGGCTACTAAGGTTAAATACAACGAGCTTTTAGATTTGGCAACTACTATTGCTAAAGCAGAAAAGGAATTAGCTAGCTTGACTAAGGAGCTTACTGCCGCTGCAGATGCTTTGACTACGGAACGCAAGGCTCAAGCAGAAAAATTAGCACAGCTCATTACCAGTCATATTCACGATTTGGCAATGCCTAATGGCGTGTTTGAGGTTGCCTTTACTACCTTAGATAAATTTACTGCCAACGGACGTGATGGTATGACCTTTATGTTCAGCGCTAATATGGGTGAGCCTGTTAGTGAGCTGGAAAAGGTTGCTAGTGGCGGCGAACTTTCTCGCATCGCTCTTGCCATTAAAACTGTAATGAGTAATACTGGCGACGTACCTACCATGGTATTTGACGAAATTGATACTGGTGTTGGTGGTGTAACTGCCCAAAAGATGGCAGAAAAAATTGCAAGCATTTCTAAAATAGGACAAGTGCTGTGCATTACCCATTTACCGCAGATTGCTGCCTTCGCCGATAGACATATCTTTATTGAAAAGCAAAGCAGTGAGGGACGGACAGCGACAATGCTTTCCGTGCTTGACACTGAGCAAAGAATACGTGAGCTTATGCGTATGACCGCAGGCACAAGCGAAAGCAGTGCCGCCTACGAGAACGCAAAAGAGCTTTTAACTGCAGCGGAAGCTGTAAAAAAACAAGAGGTTGTGTAAAGAATGATTAAAAAATTTCACGAGCCTACATTAGATGAACATTTTCTTAGCAACGAAAGGGTTTTCTCCGGACGATTGCTTAAAGTAGAATTAGACCACGTGAAGCTGCCTAATGGTACTGAAAGCACAAGGGAGTATATTCGTCATCCTGGTGCTGTTGCTATCGTGCCTGTTTTAGATGATGGTAGAATAGTTCTGGTGAAGCAATGTCGCTATCCTTTGGATACGGTGATGTGGGAAATACCCGCAGGGAAGCTTGACCACGGCGAAAACGAAGACCCTTTGGAATGCGCTAAGCGTGAATTAAGTGAAGAGACAGGCTACGATGCTGCTAATTGGCAAAAGCTTGTGTCTATTGCTACAACTCCAGGGTTTTCTGATGAGATTATCCATTTATATAAGGCTTGGGGCCTGACTGCGTACAGCCAACATACTGATGAAGATGAGTTCATTGGTGTGGAAGCCTTTACTCCGGAACAGATTAAGACTATGATTTTAAACGGTGAGTTGTATGATGCGAAGACACTGTGCGCATTGTACGCTTGCGATTTGGTGAATAAATAAAATGAACAACGTTTTCGATTTAGTTGCTGACTTTTATAGTCAGGATGAAGAATGGAATACTGTTTTAAACCAAAGCTATGTAGAAAATTTTCTGCGTTCTAAATCTTGGCAAGGCGCTACGGACGAAGAGTTGACGGAAACTTGGGACTACATTACTTTATTGTGCCTGTATCTTGGTAATTCCGAAAACTTTTTGGGAGATATGAGTCGTGATGATTTTATTGACTGCATTGCTTGGTGCGGTCGTAACGTTGCTGACTTCAGACTTTCTGACAAGCGTGTAGCCAAATTCTTAGACATTATGGCAGAGCTGTATGCTCATCTTTATAGTAAGAAGATTATTATGAGCGGTGACTCTCCTATAGAAGCCAAGGCGAAGCTTTTGCCAGAAGGCAAGCTTACCATGATGGACTATGATGGTAAATTTTTACCGGAGCATAATAAATTTAATTTGTATTCTACTGCTGACTTGCCTGCTAAGATTTTCCTGAACATAGGTGATAGGCTTAACGATTTGGTAGAAGCCATGCGCAAGTTCTTTAGTCAGGAGCGCTTTATGCGTGACATCGAGCGTGCTGCCTTTATGTACGGTGGTATTATGCTTAGCGGTGCGGTGCAGGAAAAGCCTGGTAGTGATGAATATGCTCAATGCTTCTGGGATTATTTCCTTTTCGACCACTATATGGTTGATACTGACGAGCACCCTATCAAGCATTTTTATGACTTCGTTTGCAAGGATAGAATGTTTAGTGACGAAGGAACTGTAAGCAAGGACGTACTAGAAGAGTTGATAAAGGCACGTTTGGTATTATTTTCCGTGCAAGGCATTAACGAAGAAGGTACTTACGCTTGTCGTGATTTTATGACTGGGCAAACTTATAACTTGATGCTTCCCATTGAGCCTGATACCAACACAGATGAGTACATTTTCCTTGGTCACATCTTCTATAATGAAACTATGGTGATGAATTTCCTCCGTGGTATGACTGTTCCTAAGCGTGCTCGCAAAAAACTTTATGAAGTTTTAGAGGGAGCTAAGAACTGGTTTGCAATCCGTAATGGTGGGGAGATGAGCTGGGAAGAATTTGTTAGTCGTAATGCTATGTTTATGCGCCATGTTACCTTGGTGTTTTCTGCTTATGTCAGAATGGATGGCTTCAATTATACGACTAACGTAGAAAATTATTTGCCAATGCCCATAGACCCGGAAGATAAGGTAGCGCAGTGCATTAGACAAATGATGAGGCCTTATGCTTTTGCTGCCTATGATATTATGTTGACTCAACGTATTTGGAGTGATTACAAGGCTCACTATAATAATTTTTCTCCGCGTTTACCTGATGTGTGGGCAGCAGGGGCAATTAAGAATTTTATTGACGCTAATAATATCTACAATTATGATTTAGCTAAGATCGCAGAGATGTGTCATAATATACCAACAAGTGTCATAAATAATTGCTACGAGCAAATTCAAAAGACCTTGGGTATTGAAGAGCACGACCCTCGTTATATAAATGAAGAAGGATTACTGCTGATGCTGTTATCCTAAAATTAAAGGAGTTTGCCAATGAGATGTGAATTTTGTGGACGTGAAGTTGAAAATACTGTAGTGGAATGTCCATACTGTCATTATCAATTTAAACGTGAAGCTCAAGTGCTTAATCCTAATGAACGTGATTCCTTTGAAGGTGTAACCATAGAAGAGGACGGAAGCACTAATGACAGTGGTAGCAAAACTAAATATCAGTACCAAACCAAGGACGAATACACTCGCTACGACCAGACAAAGCAACAGCGTACAACTGCAAACCCGCAGTTTAAGGTGCACACTATGGGATGCAGCAGTGGTCTTTTGATGACGCTTTTAATTTTGGGCGGTATTTTGGCGCTGTTCTTCTTCCTCTTGCCGACTTTCATCATCTTTGCAGCAATAGGGGCAGTAGTGGTATTCTTTCTCAGATTGTTTATGTAAAAATAAAGCGGAAGGCGTATGCCTTCCGCTTTTGCAGTTTAATTTGATATTTTAATAGTGTTTAATGTGTTTATTTAGAGTTAAAAGTGTCAATGTTAGTCGAGTAGATTGCTGGTGACTCTCCTGCATCTGTGATATGGGGCGTGAGAAGCATAATAACTTCCGTCTTTGCTTTCCTTTTGGTACGGTTTTTGAACAACTCGCCAAAAAGGGGAATTTTAGAAAGCAGGGGAACCTGTTGGATACTTCTTTGTTCTTCCTCGTTGATGAGACCACCAATGACAAGGGTTTCTCCGCTAAGCATTCGCACATTGGTATCTGCAGTGCGGCTTGTGATGCGGTAGTTCTTCATTTCACTTACCAGTGTTGGCGTGCTTACCTCAGTATGAACAGTGGCAGTTACCATTTTACCATCACCACTGACGATAGGCGTGTAGGTCAATTTAATGCCTGCGTCTAAATATTCCGTGGTAGTGTAGCTACCTGTGCTATTGTGCTTTTCCGTTTGGACGGGGATGTGATCGCCAATAAAGATGCTGGCTTCTTTACCGGGAATGGTGATGATGCTGGGCGTAGCTAGTATCTTCGCTTTACCTTTGGCAACTAGGGCGTTGAGGGTAGCGTTAAATTTAAAGGCATAGCCTCGCCAAAATTTAAAGTTACCGCCGAAATTATCTTGGTCGTTTTCGTCGTAACTATTGTTGGACTTGTTATCCTCGTTTTGAGGAATTTTATCCCAGTTCCAATTAACCCCTATGTTTTTGCTTGCCTCTTTATTTAGGGCAATAATTTTTGCTTCCAGTGTCACCTGTTTTGTAGCAACGTCTAAAACCTTAATTGCTTCTTGTAATTTGTAGCCTTCGCTTTGTGAACCTCTATAAAGAATTGCGTTGGTGATTGTGTCAACTGCAATCTTATTGGCTCCGAAGATGTGCTTTAAACTATGTTGAACATCTTTTGCTAAAGCGTAATTAAGCTTTACAATAAGCAAATCCTCTTTTGATTTGGTCGAATTATCTCTGTTTGATATAAGTATGATGTCATTCTGGTTACAAATTTTAGAGGATAAGGGTGGCGAAAAGGGATTTCTCTGTTGAGTTTTAAGGTTTGGTGACAATGGGAGTTCTTTGTTCTGCGTTTGAGCCAGTGCTAAATTTGCAGGGGTTGTACAAATAAAAGCAAGGGCAAGAATTGTACTGTTTAATTTTTTCAAAGTGGTAATGCTGCTAAAAAGCTTCATTAAATATTTACCTCTTTTCTAAAAACTAAACTGCATTCTAATTTTAAATGTTTTGTTCGTGGTGGGCAAGAATGTTTAGAATTGTGTAACTATTGTAAGTAAAGTGTTGTGGTTATCTGTGGTAGAATTTACTTATCTTAATAAGTGAGGAGGTACCCTGTGAAGCTAGACACTTTGTTAACACAAAATGTTTTTAGCAGTAATTCGTCAGGAGCAGTTCAAGTAATCAATTTTATCGACCATTTATTAGAGCAGGCGCTACTTAAAAATGCCAGTGATATCCATATCGAACCAGTGGAAGAGCTGACGCGGGTACGCTTGCGAATTGACGGACTTTTATATAAATTTGTAGAGGTTCCGCTCAGTAATCACAATGCCATTGTATCTAGAATTAAGATTATCAGTGGCTTAGACATTGCCGAAAAACGCTTGCCCCAAGACGGGCGAGTGGAAGCCGAAGTAAGTAATCGCAAAGTAGATTTACGCATCTCTACTTTACCTGTTATTGGTGGAGAGAAGGTTGTTATCCGTATTTTGGATAAGAAACAGCAGCTAAAGGATTTGTCCGGTCTAAATTTTTCTCAAGACAATCTTGCTCTTTACGAGCAGTTAGTTGGTTATCCTAACGGAATGATTCTCATTACCGGTCCAACTGGTAGCGGTAAATCTACAACATTATATGCCACATTAGGGCATTTAAATGATGAAACGCAGAACATCATTACCATTGAAGACCCTATTGAGTTTAAAATTAAAGGGGTCAATCAGATTAGTGTTAATAATAAAGCAGGCCTAACCTTTGCCAAAGGCCTGCGCTCCATCGTAAGGCAAGACCCTAACATAATAATGGTGGGTGAAATTCGCGACGGAGAGACTGCCCGCATTGCAGTTCAGGCTGCGCTGACAGGGCATTTAGTTTTAAGCACCTTACACACCAACACAGCTATTGGGGCAGTAACAAGGCTTGTTGATTTGGGTGTAGAACCTTTTTTGGTAGCAGCTTCCTTACGTGGAGTGGTAGCGCAACGTTTAGTGCGTATGGTTTGCCCTTATTGCAAGGAGCAATATGTTGCAAATAGTACTGAGCTTGCCGTACTTGGGCGTGAGGCTAATGAAAAGCTTACTCTATTTAAGGGAAGCGGGTGCGAGCATTGCAATAATACTGGCTACAAAGGACGTATGGCAGTGCAGGAAGTTTTGCCTATAACTGACAAGCTTAGAAATTTAATCGTCCATGGCGCTGACGAGGGTACGCTTTTAGCAGAGGCAAGGGCTAATGGCTTTACTCCTCTTGCTGATGATTGTGTCCAAAAGGTTTTGCAGGGAGTAACCACAACGGAAGAGTTACTTCGAGTTTCCTGCTCGTAAGGTGGTGAGCAGATGAAATTATTAGAAGAAATACTCACCATGGCTCATTTAAATAGGGCTTCTGATTTACATTTAACGCCTAATGAGTTTGTTACCCTGCGAATTGATGGTGCCTTACATAAAACAAAGCTTCTTTTAACAGGGGAGCTTCTTTCTAAGATTGTGACCTACCTCTTAAATGAAGAGCAGTATTTTTTACTGGAGCAGGGGCATGAAATAGATTGTGCCTATGTTGATATTAAGCACAGGCCTTACAGGATAAATGTAGCTAAAAGCTTGGGAAGGTTCAATGTAACTATTAGATTGATAAATCCTAAGGTTCCTACTTGCGAGGAACTGCTGTTACCTCAAGAGGTATGTAAGCTGGCAGAGCTGAAGCAGGGCTTAGTCCTTGTGTGCGGTGCTACGGGCTGTGGTAAAAGTACAACCCTTGCTTCGCTAATCAATAAGATAAATTGTGAGCGAAAGGTTCACATTATAACCTTGGAAGACCCAATCGAATATCGTCATCAAAATAAGCAGGCTCTCGTTCATCAACGGGAGGTGGGGAGCGATACAGCTTCCTTCGTTAATGGTTTACGCAGTGCTTTGCGTCAAGATCCTGATGTTATTTTGGTAGGCGAGCTTCGTGACAAGGAGACTACTGCGGCGGCGCTTACTGCTGCTGAAACCGGGCACTTGGTTTTCGCAACTTTACACTCACGTGAAGCGACAGGTGCTATCAATCGGATACTCGATATGTTCGATGAGGGTAGGAGCCTAATTTGCAGTCAGTTTGCCAATGTAATCGAAGGCATCGTCTGTCAGGAGCTTGTTTTAAAAGAAGAAGGTGGCGGTCGCAAGGCAACCTTTGAGGTTCTACTAGCCACTCCTGCTTTGAGAAGCTTAATTCGTGAGGGGAGAAGCCACCAGATTAACGGTTATCAGATGATAAAATACTACAAATGAATTACGAGAAAGACGCTCAAAGTGGGTGTCTTTCTTTTTTTAGCTTGGTATGATATAATTAACTGATTTTATATGTTCATTTTGAAGGAGACAGCAATGTTAGGCAATATTAGCGGTGTACGCAAGCATAGTTTAGCTGAAAGCGCAGGCATTAAAGCAGGCGAGAAGCTTTTAAGTGTTTGTGGTGCCCAAGTTAAGGATATTATTGAACTTAGCTTCTACACTTCTGATTATGAGGTGGAGCTGGAAATTGAAAATGCAGCAGGGGAAAAACGCCTTGTGACCATTGCCAAGCATCCCGACGAGGACTTGGGAATTGAGTTCGAGTCTGCTGTTTTTGATAGTGTTAGAACCTGTTACAACAATTGCATCTTTTGCTTTGTTGACCAAATGATTCCGGGCATGCGCCCCGGTCTTTACGTGCGTGATGACGATTACAGGCTGTCTTTCCTGTATGGTAACTTCATTACTCTTACCAATATGAAGGATGAAGATTTTGACCGCATCATCAGCACTCATATGTCACCCTTGTATGTTTCAGTCCACGCTACTGATCCGGAGGTGCGTTGTCAAATGATGCACAACCGTTTCGCAGGCGAGCTGATGAATAAATTGCACCGACTTCTTGACGCAGGCATTCAAGTTCACACTCAAATTGTGTGCTGCCCCGGTTACAACGACGGTGAAGTTTTAGCTAAGACCTTTGCAGATTTGTATGCTCTTCATCCTGGTGTGCTGACCATGGCCATTGTGCCTGTTGGCTTAACCAAGAACCGTGAGCACTTGCATCAATTACGCACCTTTACTAAAGAAGAGGCTGCTGCCATCGTGGATATGGTAACCCCGTGGCAAGAACGCTGTCGTAAGGAAACAGGCAAGAGCTTCGTGTATTTGGGCGATGAGTTCTACCTTTTGGCTGAAAAGGAATTGCCTCCTGAAAGCTGGTATGACGGCTTCCCTCAATTGGAAAACGGTATTGGCTTGACCAGCAGCTTCTTGCTGGAGTGGGAAGATACACTTAGAGTGTTAAGCCAAGCTCAAGCTGCAAAACCTGCAGTAATTCCTGTAGGTGAAAGCGCATATAAAGTGCTTAAGCCTATCTTAGATAAATTTAATGAGAAGTATCAAGCTGAGCACAAGCTTGTTGCTGTGAAAAATGAATTCTTCGGTGGTAAGGTAAATGTTACCGGTCTTCTGGTAGGCGCCGATATTTTGAAGGCTGTTCCTGCTGACGCCCGCGTGATTTAGCCAGCCGTTGTTTTAAACAAGG
>CALCUU010000013.1 GCA_937906915.1 uncultured Phascolarctobacterium sp.
CCAAAATACTACAAGTAGTGTAGCAACCCGGGTTAGCCAAAAGTTTAGCACCCTTTACTTGTTCACGATAAAGTTCTGTTAAACCATACACAGCCTTCGCTTCCGGGTCAAGGTGTTCCACCTTGTACCACTCTTCAAAAACTTTGTGGTCTTTAAATCTATAGTCGCCACCTAAATCAATAATCTTCACATTACTATCTCGCAGGTGCTTGCCAATCTTCATGGCATGACCGTGGGGTAAAGCAATAAAAATTACATCACTTTGAGCAGCAATCTCATCAATAGCTTGCATAGAGGTAAGATTTTTTTCAATCCTGCCTGCCAAATGAGGATACATACTGGCAATAGCTTCGCCAGTACTGCTTTCAGAAGTAATGCAGGCGATTTCCGCTTCAGGATGACCTTCCAGCAATCGCAACAGTTCCGCTCCGGCAAAACCGGTAGCACCAATAACACTCGCTTTCATATCTAACCTCCTTATGATTGGTAATTATACAACTCTCTCGTATAATATTGCAAGACCTTTGCAAAATTAACTACGAAAATTTAAGAGAAACAGTTACCCATTTTATTATCTATATTTTACTACTTCATCGCTCTTTTTCATAGTATTTTTTGCCAAGTTGACACTTTCTTGTTAAAATGAATACAGAATAATTTTTATGCGAGGTACTTAAAATGACTAAGAGCATTTTTTTGATTATACTCCTCTTTTTTGGCTTGCAAGTTTTTGAAGGTAAAGATACAGAAAAAGAAAAGCAAATTCCTCCCACCCCTCCTGCTCGCGTAGAACAACAGGACAAGCTGGACGATAAGGATAAAGAATTGATACAAACCATTATGCTTGCCATCCTTCCTCCTCAAGAAGAATGGCCTGCCCCCGTACAAAAATTTTACGTTGCCTTAAATATGGAAGATATTGTTGAGCCTATGCGCCAAGACCCTGAATGGGTAAATATTAAAGACATTCCCAAAAATTTGCGCAACGCAGTTATCGCCATTGAAGACCACGAATTTTACGACCACGGTGCCATCGCACCCGAAAGCATTCTGCGTGCTATGCTGGTAAATGTTATTGAAGGCGAAATTTCTCAAGGTGGTAGCACCCTCACCCAACAATTTGTCAAAAACACCTTCCTCACCCACGAACAAACTATGGAGCGTAAAATTGAGGAAGCTATTCTCGCAATAATATTGGAAGAAAAATACAGCAAGGACGAAGTTTTGGAAATGTATTTGAACTCCACCTACTTCGGTGCAGGAGCAACAGGCGTCCATCAAGCCAGCAAGGTTTACTTTGGCAGACACGTTAGCCACTTAACCTTAGCAGAAGCTGCAGTTTTAGCTGCCCTGCCTTACGCACCCTCTGCCCTTTGCCCGCTGGATAACCCTGCTGATTGCAAGCAACGTCAAATTTTAGTACTCAACACCATGGCAAAACACGGCTTCATCACCGAAGAAGAAGCTGCCGAAGCCAAAGCTGAAAAAGTTTATCTAACTAATGGCTCTAGATTATAAAAGGAAGTGTTACCATGCAAGCATTAGAAGGCATTAGAATTTTAGACTTGTCCCGTCTTTTACCCGGTCCCTACTGCACAATGCTCTTGGCAGATTTTGGGGCAGAGGTTATTAAAATTGAAGAGCCCGGTCGTGGCGACTACTCCCGCTCCTTCCCGCCCTTCTTAAAAGATTTTGGCTACTGGCATTTGCAGTTGAACCGTAATAAAAAAAGCGTAGTTCTCGATTTGAAAACTGACGAAGGCAGGGATGCCTTCCTCGAACTGGCAAAAACTGCTGACGTTGTTGTAGAAAGCTATCGCCCCGGTGTGCTGAAAAAGCTGGGCATTGATTACGAAACTGTTAGCAAGCTGAACCCCAAGATTATTTACTGCGCCCTCACAGGCTATGGAGCAAAAGGCCCCTTGGCAAAACAGGCTGACCACGACATTGGCTACGTGAGCCTTGCGGGCATTACCAATATGAGTGGCGAGGCGGGAGGCAAACCTGCCATCCCCGGCGTACTGATGGCAGATATGAACGCTTCCATGGCTGCAGGCATGAGTATTTTGATTGCCCTGCGCCACGCTCAAATGACAGGACAAGGTCAAGAAATTGACATCAGCCTTTACAACGTAGCAATGACCTTGATGCCCGGTGCTGCCAGCCTCTACTTTGGCAGTGGCTTTGTAGCAGAACGTGGTAACAACTGGCTGACAGGTATGTACGCCAACTACAATATTTACGAAACAAAAGACAGCCGTTACGTTTCCGTAGGCTGTCTGGAAAAGAAATTCTGGACTAATTTATGTAACGCTCTCGACAGAGCAGATATGATTGAACTGATTGACGAGGAAGAAAATCATCCCTACCTTAAAGAACAGCTCACCCTTGAATTTAAGAAGCGCACTATGGCAGAATGGGAAGCTCATCTTGAAGGCAAGGATACCTGCGTAACACCTGTCTTTGATTTTGCAGAAGCCTGCGCTGCGGAGCAGACCAAGGCTAACGAAATGGTACTCAACGTTGAAGACGAAGAGCTTGGCTCCTACAAGCAGATTGGTTTTGCCATGAAGCTTTCCAAAACTCCGGCAAAGCTTTCCAAACGGGCACCTCGTCTGGGCGAAGACAACGAAGAAATTTTAGGACAACTGAAAAAATAAAATGTTTCACGTGAAACATTCATAAAAACGAAAAACTCGTTAGAAGTGCTGTATAACAAGGCGGAGCAAAATTATGAAGCGAAGGCGTACTTAACGTACGTCGAGCAAATAATTTTTGCGACAACACAGTTAGACAGTGCTTATAACGAGTTTTAAAAATAAAAAAGGACTTCCAATTGGAAGTCCTCTGTTTTCAATGGTGGCCCCGGCAGGATTCGAACCTGCGACCTTTTGATTCGTAGTCAAACGCTCTATCCAACTGAGCTACGGAGTCATTAGTTACTTGCTTCAAGCAACAATGATATTATAGCGAAGAACGGCAACCTTGTCAACAGTCTTTTTAGAAAAATTTTAAATTATTTTTTCGTCTTTTTCTTAGTAGCTTTGGGAACTACTCTTTTGCCGTCCCATCTATCGTTAAAAATTTCACAGTAGATGAAAAAGCCAAGAGCTATCAGGAAGAAGAAGACGCTGGTGCTTTGCGCAGAAGTCAAGCCAAACATCCAAGGCTCTGCGTAATCGCCACGCAGCATTTCCAAACCGAAGCGCACTACGGAATAGAGCATACCATAAAGGCAAATAGCTTGTCCTTTAGCGTGATTAGTGCAGCGGAACATCAAAAGCAGTGCAAAAATCACAACGTCAAGCTGTCCTTCCCATACCTCTGCAGGCCAAAGGGGAACTGCGCCGTAAGTTTTATACGCTAGCGTTCCTTCCGGGTACAGCAAGCCGAAGTTGCCACCAGTAGGAGAACCAAAGGCGTCGCCGTTGAGCAGGTTCGCCATACGCCCCACCGCTTGACCAAATATTAAGGAAGGAATTACGATATCACCAAACTCCACCCAGTCAATCTTGTGTAGCTTCAAGTAAATAATACCCGCCGCCATTCCGGCAAGCATACCACCTTGAACTGCCATACCTCCCTGCCAAACGTAGGGAATTTCCCAAAGGTGGTCCTTGTAATAAGCCCAATCAAAAAAGAAAACGTCCCACAGCCTTCCGCCGATAAGTCCGGCGAAGCCACCGTAGATACCAATATCAACTACGTGCTCATGCCAGCGTCCGTCCTGCTTTGCTAAAAAATATGCAACCCCAATGGCAAGAAAGATTGCCAAGGTCAGACACAAGCCGTACATGCGCACGGGAAAATCTCCAATATAAAACAAGTATTGATGCATTGTAGCCTCCTAAAATTTTACCTATTAGCTATTTTAGCATTTTATTTCATTTTAGCATAGTGGTGTTGACAAATGCGAAAAATTTTCAAACCACCCTCTACCCATAGGACAAGGTGAATATGTATGCTATAATATTGTTTAGGAATAACAAAGGTTAGCTTTTAAGCCTGCCTGTGTGATATAATAGCTTTAATTTGTTGACAAAGGAGAACGCAAATGTTACGCATAGAAAATTTATCTGTTGCCGTTAAGGGCAAGCAGATTTTAAAAGATATCAATTTGCATATCGCTCCCGGTGAAGTCCACGTACTGTTCGGTCCCAACGGAACAGGTAAATCTACCTTGCTTGGTGCAATCATGGGCTTTGACCGTTATGAAATTTTAGAAGGCAAAATTTATTTTAAAGGACAAGATATTACCGAAGCCCCCTGCCACGAACGTGCGCGTCTTGGCATCGGTATGATGATTCAACGCCCGCCCACAATCCGTGGTCTTACCCTGCGCCAAATGATTGGCATTTGCGGTGCTACCCCCGAAGAAGTAGAAAAGATGGCTAACTGGATGGGGCTTTCCGATTTTCTCGACCGTAGCGTAAACGAAGGCTTTAGCGGTGGCGAGCTGAAACGTAGCGAACTGCTGCAGCTGATGGCGCAAAAGCCTGACCTTTTACTTTTAGACGAGCCGGAATCCGGTGTTGACGTGGAAAACATTGCCCTCGTTGGTCGTGCGGCAAATTATATTCTGCACAATGACAGCACTCCCTGCAGTGGCGTAAACTGCGACAAAGGCTGCTGCACTTTTAACTGCAGTGCTAATCCGCTGGCTGCTCCTCAAAAAAGCGGCTTAATCATCACCCACTTAGGTCACATTTTAAAATATGTACCTGCTTCCCACGCTCACATCCTCTACCAAGGCACCCTCACCTGCCCTGGCGGTGACCCCTTGGATATTTTGGGTTGCATTGGTCAATCCGGTTACGAAACCTGTGTTACTAAAGGATGCAGGAGGATTAGAAAATGAGTAAAGAAAATTTACAGGCTGCCCTCTCCAAGCAAGGCGCCTTTGGCAAAGACATAGACTTAACTCAATACGACAACAGCGACGTTGCCCACGTACAAAGCGAGGCTGATATTTCCGAAGCAGGCAAAGCTTTGATGGAGCACGTTGGCATTGAACTTGATGCGGAAAACCGCAGTGCATCCTTTATGCAAGTGGATAATGCGGTGCTGGAGCCCAAGGTTAAAGCCCAAACTCCTTTGGAATTGATGAACACAGGCAAAGCTGCCGAAAAATATCCTGAGCTGGTAGAAAAATACTGGTGGAAGGCAGTTGCCCCCGATACAGATAAGTACACTGCTGTAACCGCCCTTGAAAAAGAAAACGGTTACTTCATCCGCGTAAAAGCTGGCGAAAAAATTACTTACCCCCTGCAAGCCTGCATCTTCATCAGCCACGAAGAACAGCTCCAACGTGTTCACAACATTGTAATTGTGGAAGACGGTGCAGAGCTGAACGTAATCACCGGTTGCTCCAGTGACCCTAGCGTTGACAAGGCAATTCATCTTGGCATCAGCGAATTTTACATTGGCAAAAACGCCAAGCTTACCTACACCATGATTCACAGCTGGGGTGAAAACGTAGCAGTACGTCCCCGCAGCGCAACCATCATCGACGCAGGCGGTCAATTTATTTCTAACTACGTGTGCATGGAAAAAGCTAAGGACGTGCAAATGAACCCGGTAACTCGTCTTGTTGGCGAGGGTGCGGTGGCACGCATGAACTCCATTCTTGTTGCACCTAAAGGCGCTCACCTTGACATTGGTGGCATCGTTTCCTTAGAAGTTCCCGGTTGTCGTGCGGAAATCGTAGCACGTACCATCTGCACAGGTGGCGAGATTGTCAACCGTGGCACTTTAATTGGTAAAGCAGAAGGTATTCGCGCTCACCTTGAATGTAACGGCTTGATGCTTGCCGAAGAAGGCTACATCTCTGCGATTCCTCAGCTTGACGCTTACACAGGCAACGCCGAAATGAGCCATGAAGCTGCGGTTGGACGCATTGCTCCCGAAGAAATCGAGTACCTTATGGCACGCGGTCTTGACGAGGACGAAGCAACTGCTACCATCGTGCGTGGCTTCCTTAATGTAAACATCGAAGGCTTGCCCGATAGCTTGGCTAAAAAAATCACCGAAACCTTGGACACCTTCAGCTATAATAAAGGTATGTAAAAGTGCTTGCAAAATAAAATTTGCGGAGTTATAATTAGTTTGTTCTTAAAGAACAGCTACTCCCGGATGGTGTAATGGTAGCACAAGTGACTCTGGATCATTTAGTCTGGGTTCGAGTCCTAGTCCGGGAGCCAGAAACGGCGCTATGGTCAAGCGGTTAAGACGTCGCCCTCTCAAGGCGAAATCAGGGGTTCGATTCCCCTTGGAGCTGCCAGTTTCATCCCGCAAGTTCACTTGCGGGATGTTTTCGTTTTTGCTTTTTTTCCGGGACTCTCCTTCTGTGCATCCTCACGCTGTCCTAAACCATTCTCCAGCATCTGACGAAGCATTGCTTCCACTATCTCGGACTTTTCTAAAAGCTCTTCCCATTCATCTTTTAAATCGGCTTTTGCTTTGGATTGTTCCGAATCCTCTTCCGTGTCCGTCCCTTCCTCATAATCTTTCGTTAGGTTCTCCCTATCGCCTTCCAATGCCAGTTCAAGCTCCGTGGTCAACTCTGCCAGCCAGTCGTCATAAGAAACTTCGGATTCTGTTTTTACATTAATCCACATTTTTCGTAAAACTTTTCCAATGTCTTGCACCACCCGACATCTCTCTCAAGGCAAAAATTCTACATACTATTCCGCATCTCAGCGTTTTTAATTTTTATTCAATATAACATATCCAAGTTTA
>CALCUU010000014.1 GCA_937906915.1 uncultured Phascolarctobacterium sp.
GAGGGTGCCTATCGTGTGCAGGACGTTAAGATTGCAGGCAAGCCTTTAGAATTGGACAAGCTTTATTCCGTGGCAGGCAATGCTTATATTTTGGAACATGGCGGTAACGGAATGACTATGTTCAAAAATGGCAGGCTTTTATTTGACGACAGCACTCTTACTGACGCAGACGTGCTGATTGAATACGTGCAGAACCATTTGAACGCAAAGGTTGGCGAAGAATATAAGGAGCCTTTGGGTGAAGGGCGTATAACCGTAAAAGGTTTATAAGTTTTTAATTTAAGATTGCTTTCTGGCAAATAAAAAAGACCGGACTAACTAATCATAAGTTAGCTCGGTCTTTGTTTTTTACTTGAACCCTTTTACAAAATAGAGGGTATCGTCTTCGTAGGCAGTTATGTTTTGGTAGCCACAGGCTTGGAACATTTCAGCAACTACCTTTGCTTCCGGTAAGCGGTGTTCCGTTACCACAGCACTGTCGCGGTGGATACTGTTCACCTTTTCCCGGGAAATGTCGTGCATGATGATAAGGCTTCCTCCAGTTTTAAGAAAGCTTTTCATTTTGCCAATGAACTCTTCCTTACGAGTGTGCAGGTGCGGGAAAAAGTTTAGGCAAATTATAACGTCAATGCTTTCGGCAGGGAGGTTCATTTCTAAAACGTCGCCTACGATAAAATCAACGTTACCTAAATTTGCAAATTTTTCCTGCGCTTTGGCAAGCATCTTCTCGGAAAAATCTACTGCGGTGATTTTTCCCTCCGCTCCCACTGCGGCGTGAAGATAAGGAAGCAGTACGCCCGTACCACTGCCAACGTCTAAAACTGTAGCACCAGCAGGAATATTAGCCAGTTCAAGCAAGCGTTCTAAAATTTTTACGTTGGTATTGCGGTAACTGTCCCAAGTATCTGCAAAGCTGTCAAAGAAAGCAATATCTTTATTCATAAAGAAGTTATACCTCAATTTATTAAAAGCTTAGAATTTATAAGTGAAGGTTGCTGTGAAAACTCGTCCTTCCATGGGGTAGCCGTAGATTTCGCAGTATTCCTTGTCAAAAATGTTATACAAGGAGAAGTTGACAGAAGAATTTTTGGCAAAATCGTAGGTAGCAGAAAGATTATGCACAACGTAGCCACCAATTTCTTGCACTTTATAGGTTGCTGGATCTGTAGCAGGGTAGCCTAAGGTTGCCTTTTGGCTACTTGTGTAAGTCATATCGTAGCGAGCATGCCATTTTCCTTCGTCATATTGGTAGCCAAGTGCTAAGGTGTGACGCGGACGGTAATCCAGTTCGCCATGTAAGCCAACATTGTCATTAGCGTGCACGCCTTCTTTTTTAGTGTGCATATTGGTGTAGTTCAAGAAAATGCTAGAAGCATCGTCAAGCTTCCAAGTATTTTCCAACTCGCAACCCCAAAGCTGTGCCTTGTCGATATTGTAGGCATTAAAAGGTCTTTGGTGAGTGAAGTTTATATAATCACTAATGTCTTGGTAGAAGGCAGTAACCTTGCTGTGAAGCTTGTCGTTAAATTGATGAGCAATGCCTGCTTCGTAGCCCCAACCTTTTTCTGGAGAGAGGGGAAGATTTTTGGCAAAACCGAAGCCAGAATAATGCCAGTAAAATTCTGCCATGGAGGGAGCGCGCCAAATTCTATTCACACTAAAGTTTGTGGAGGTGCGCTCATCATTTTTAAAGAATACGTTGAGTTTAGGGGAGAGGGCGCCTTCGCTCATACTACCGATGTTGGTAGCTTGGGTAGCGTCACGCTCGCCTTTCATTTTATCGTAGCGCAAACCAATGTTAGTAAGCCAACGCTGGTCCATTTGCCAATTATCTTCTAAATAAACACCCCATACATCCATTTTTTGAGAGGGATATAGAGCACCGCCAGCAGGTTTAGTTTCGCCATTACTTTCGACGTTGCTATTGCTATTGTACCAACCGTAGCCGTAACGCAGGCGTTTATAATCAGCACCGTAGCCAAGATAATGCTTTTCGTTTACCTTAGCACTGCCTTTATACATTAAACCACTGGATTTATCCGTAACATTGTAGCGGTCAAAGATTACTTGGTTAGCAACAACATTATGTTCTCGTTGCTTCTCGTAATTTTTCCAATAGGTGATGGTGTCGCTACCATTGTCTCTGTCAGAATTCCAAGTAACATTAAAATTATTGCGATAAATTTTCGTGTAGGAACCATCGCCGGGAACTGCGTTGCTATTAGAAAAATTGTCGCCAATGGGGGTAGTTGGATATTTGCTGTTATAATTTGCGGAACCGGGAATGTTGGCAATAACAAGACCACGTTTTAATTGCTGGTGGTCATAGTTGAAGCGCAAGCTATCCGTTTCAGAAAGCTTGTAGTTTAAATTGATGCCTGCTTGTTCGTTGTCGTAATCGCTGTTACGCAAGTAAGCATCTTGTTCAGATTTATTAGCATACACTCTAAAGCCTAAGGCTTCCGTCTGCACGCCGTAGTTAAAAATATATTGGCGTCTATCGTTGTTACCAGCAGTGAGTTGAAGTTCGCCTGCGTTGGCAGATTTTTTCGTAATGATATTGATGACGCCACCTTCGATTTGACCGTAGGCAGCAGATTTTGCGCCTTTAGTAATTTCAATGCGCTCAATCATTCCCAGAGGAAGTGCGTTCCAGTTAACATAACCGCCACCCATAACGCCACTCATTGCTTGGGGAACACCATCTAGCAAAACAGTGTAGTGTCTGGAATCGTGACCGCGCAATTTAACGCTTAAATCTTCGTTGCCACCGGAGTTGGGACGTGCTTGGATTTGGATACCAGCAGTGGTGCGCAAGAGCTCCGGCACAGTTTTGGCAGCACCAATATTAACTTGTTGGGCGTTGACAATGGTATCTACGTTTTCAGCAGAAGCGTAGATGATTACGTCGGGCATAGTGAATGTGGGCAAAGTATTTGCGTGGGCAGGAAATGTTCCGCACAGTAGAGCAAGCAAAGTTAAAAGCTGTTTCTTCATTTTAACGCCTCGGTTCTTAAAAACTTTTCCAATCGCTTAACTAACGGGGGAATAAATACAAATTGACCAATTACTCCAGCAATGCCCGTCATAAAGGTTGCGGCAACGTAGGTAAGGGGATGCAGGTGAATGCCCAGCATGTCAGAAAAAAGTAACAGTACGAAGGCCGCACCTAAACGCCCTGCTACCATTGCACTGATGAGGGCAAGGTAGATGTTCTGACGCTTGTCGTAGTAAAGGTAGCCTGCTACTAGTCCGAAAAGGGCAAGCTCTACTATCATCATAGGTAGGGACGGAATGAGGGGGGGCATGCCTGTCAAAATACTGCTGAGTAGGGGCGTAAGGGCACCGATGATTAAACCGGGGAGCCAGCCTAAAAGCAGACCACCCATAAACACGGGGATGTGCATGGGCAGAAAGGTACGTCCGCCCATACCGAAGGTGTGGAAGGAGAGGGGAAGCAAGAGCCCGCAAGCTATGAATAATGAAGTTAAAACAAGTTTATTAGTACGCAACAAGTAAGTTTACTCCTGCAAATAGATTTTTTACAACAGTAAAATTATAACACTTTATTTTTCTAAAAACCAGTGGGTGAAAAATAGTGAGCCTATCCGAAAGCTTTTCTTAAAAATGAAACAGACCTGTCCAAAATAGACAGGTCGGTGAAAATTCTAGAACTATTTTCCAAGTTCACGTTTAATAATTTTTTTGTAAGCTTCTACGCCAGGTTGGTCAAAGGCATCTACATTGGCAAGCTCGCCTTCGTAAGCGATGGAGAGCATCAAGAAGTAGAAGATTTGTCCAATATAAAACTCGTTTAAGGTGGGCAGGCGATACAGGGCACTAAAGCGATGGTCTTTGTCCAAGGCTTCGCGGTTTGCGAGGAGGGCAATTTGCAAGGCTTTGTTTAAGGAGACCCCATCATATTTGGCAAAGTCCGGTAAATGAGGGAAGGGGTTGCCTAAGACTACGTCCCTTTCAAATTCGTCAACCTGCAAAAATTGGATAACCTTGTTGCGTTTGCCGTCTTGGTGCTGTTGGGTTTGAGCGTGCATATCCGTACTGCCTACTGCGGCAATGGGGGTGCGTCCGTAGAAAACGGTTTCGCCATCACGGTTATGACGTTTGCCTAAGGATTCAGCCAAAAGTTGTACGTACCATTCACCTAAAGATTTAAGGCACATACCGTAGCTCATAAAAACTTCGGTATCGCAGTTGTATTTGTTATCTGCAATATATTTCAGGCAGGCGTTGAGGAGTGCAGGGTTGGAGAAGTCTGCCTTTTGGCAAGCTTTGTCCATGGCACGTGCGCCTTCCAAAATCATTTCAATATCAAGACCGATGGCTGCCGCAGTTACAAGACCCACGTCGTTGAGAACGGAGAAGCGACCGCCAACACCTTCTTTAACGTCAAAGGTACGCCAGTTATTTTCTTGCGCCAGCTTGTAAAGAGGAGAACCGGTTTCTTCTTTCAGGTCAGTTACTACCGCAACATCTACGTCAATATTTTCACGCTTGGTCAATTCTTGGTAGTAGTAGCTAAAAGCGGTCAAGGTTTCCAAGGTGGTTCCGGATTTGGAAATGGGAACCAACAATAATCTGAACTTGTCGCCTTTATGCTTACGGTTTTCTGCAAGGCTGTCCATTTGCTCTACAATGTGAATGCTTTGCCACGGGTCAATATTATTACCGCCAAAGAAAAGACGCGGATGATTGTTGCGTTCTTCGTGGGTAAAGTTGTTCCAACCGCCACCTGCAAAGATGTCATAGAGCACTCTGTTTCCTAAGAAGGAACCGCCTACGCCTAAAAAGATTACTGCGTCAACTTCACGTTGCATGTAATCAGCAAAGTCTTTCAGCTTGGCAATGGATTCCGGGCTGTTAGGACTTCCTTCCTTTATATAAGGCAGGTGAGTAAAATACACAGGCTCCGGTGCGCCGTCTTTGGAAAGATGCGCTTTGGCATAACCGCTTTTACGCATTTCGTCAATGGCAGCAGCGGCAGCTTGTGCACGTTCCTGCAATTCCAACAGGTCTTCTTCAGTTATACGACAGTCGCCCATCATGGTTTCATAGTCAAAGATAAAACCGCTGGCGAGTTGGATTTTCCCATCAGTAATCATTTTTAAATCACCACAATAAAAATTTGTATATTACATTGATTATAGCATACGCTTATTTTATTGCAAGTCTAAAAATTGTGTAAAATAGATAAAAGACGCTGACTGGCCAGTTCTCATTTTGCATTGGCAACCTTTTTGAAATTTTATCGTTTTATGACGTGGGAAATTACTTTTTCATAAAGAAAGCACCAAGTTCATACAAAGTTGTACAAACTCAGTGCTTGGTTGTGATTTTAAAAGAAGGGCTTCATTTTGGGAGAAAGGTTTTAAATTTGTCCGAAGGCTGGCCAGTAGTTGATGAAGATATAGCCAACAACCGTTGTCAAAATAACGTTTAGTACGGAAAGGAGAACGCCGTGTTTAAAAAGCTCGGAGGGCTCTAAACCGTAACCAATGGGAATGGCGCGGGTGGAAACCGGTAAAATGTAAGCGCAGTTTACTGCTACGATGGTTACTAAAATGTAGGGAACAACGTTTAAGCCTAAAGCTTCGGAGATACTTTGGATAATGGGGATGGCGATGGAAGCCGCTGCCGTATTACTGGAGACCTCCGTCAAAATAGTAGAGAAGGCTGTGAAGGCAAAGATTGTCTCGATGCCACCGGTAAGGGGCATAACGGTAATAACATCTGCCAATTTAGTAGCAGCGCCAGTGCCGGTGACCAATTTGCCAAGGGCAAGACCACCTGCGAAAAGGAAGAACATTCCCCACATCAACTCTTTTTCTGCCTGCTTCCAAGTGAGCAGCACCTTGCCTTCTTCATCGTGAAGCATAAAGGTTAAAAGACCGCAGATGAAAAAGATGTAGGCGGGGCGCAGGGCAGGCAAGCTTTCTGCGAAAAGGGGGCGAGCAAAGGCGAGAACTGTAGATATAATGAATAAGCCGAGACCAATTTTTTCACCTTTGCTCATAGGTCCCAGTTGCTTATACATATCATTGAAATAAGCCTTGGTGTTGGCAAGTTTCTTAACGGGTAATTTAATGGAAAGAAGAATTACCAAATTGAGGAGCATTGTTAGAATTAAGAAGGGCAGGAAGCGGGACACCCAATCAATATACATAAATTCGTGACCGCAAATACCTTCCAAGTAGCTAATGGCAACAAGGTTAGCAGAGCCACCTAAAGGGGAGCCGAAGCCACCGATGCCGGAGCCCCAAACGATTGCCAGCAAAATAGGAATGGCAATCTTACTGGTTTTAATAATTTTTTCGCCAATGAAGTGGAGCATGGACACCGCAATGGGAACCATAATCATGGCAACAACTACGTTGGGCAGGAAGATGGAAAGAATGGTGGAAACGAAAAGCCATACGGTAATTTGCTGCTTCATACTTGTACCGATAAAGCAGAGGGTTTTGATGGCAAGGCGTTTATCGAGACCTGTATTAGTCCAAGTAAGGCTGATAAGGTCGGAGCCTACGAGCAAAACTACAATCTCTGAAAAATATTGAGTGATGATTTGGTTGGCAGGGACAAGATTAAAAACAGCGTTAATGCCAATGGGGAGTAAAGCTGTTACGGCAATGTCCACTGGTCTTGTAATCCACCACATGCCCATCCAAATGATTGTGCCTAAAGCTAAGGCGCTTTTAAAACCAAAGTAGTATTGGAGAATAAAGGTTAG
>CALCUU010000015.1 GCA_937906915.1 uncultured Phascolarctobacterium sp.
GTGATGAATTTCTTCCTTGCGAGCAGGCATTTCATCTTCACCACGACGATAAACAATGTAAACGTGTTCAGCGCCAAGACGTTTTGCAGTACGAGCAGCATCCATTGCTACGTTACCAGCACCAACGATGGCAGCCTTTTTACCGCAGTAAACAGGAGTTGCAACTTTGGGGAATTGGTAAGCTTTCATAAGGTTTACACGAGTCAAGAACTCATTTGCAGAATATACACCGTTAAGGTTTTCGCCTTCAATATCCATAAAGTAAGGCAAGCCAGCACCGGTACCAACATAAACTGCATCAAAGCCTTCTTCTTCCATCAATTCTTTAATGGTAAAGGTACGACCGATTACAGCATTAACAACAATCTTAACGCCCAAATCTTTCAACGCTTTGATTTCGTGTTGTACGATTTCTTTCGGCAGACGGAATTGCGGAATACCATACATCAAAACGCCACCTGCAACGTGGAAAGCTTCGTAAATGGTTACGTCATAACCAAGTTTAGCCAAGTCGCCAGCAGCAGTAAGACCGGAAGGACCACTGCCTACGATTGCTACTTTTTTGCCTTTAGCAACGATTTCAGAAGCTTCTACCTTGTCCAGACCTTGTTCACGTGCGTAATCCGCTACAAAGCGTTCCAGACGACCGATAGCAACGGGTTCTCCCTTGATACCCAGCACGCATTTGCTTTCGCATTGGTTTTCTTGGGGGCATACGCGACCACAAACTGCGGACAAGCTGTTTTTACGTTTCAAAATCTTAATTGCTTCAGCAAAGTTTTCTTCAGAAACTGCTTTGATGAATTTAGGAATCTCTACATTTACGGGGCAACCTTCTACGCAACGAGGTTTAGGACAGTTGAGGCAACGTTGCGCTTCGTCAATTGCCATTTCTTTAGTGTAGCCAAGAGCTACTTCTTCAAAATTTTTATTGCGGATATCAGCCGGTTGTTCCGGCATGGCATTTCTCATTCCTCCACGCATTTGCAATGACCTCCACAGCTATATTCCAAAACTTCTTGGTTTTTGTACATTTGTTGACGCATTACGAGATTTGCGAAGTCAACTTGGTGAGCGTCAAATTCAGGACCGTCTACGCAAGCAAATTTGTTTTCGCCACCAACCATTACACGACAGCCACCGCACATACCAGTTCCATCTACCATAATAGTGTTAAGGCTGGCAGTAGTGGGAACTTCAAAGGGTTTAGTAGTTGCAGCAACGTTCTTCATCATAATTACAGGACCAATTGCCAAAACCAAGTCAACTTTAGCGCCTGCTTCCAGCATTTCACGCAGAGGATCAGTTACGAAGCCTTTACGTCCTGCGCTACCATCGTCAGTTGTAATGATAACTTCATCGCTGATTGCAGCCATCTTATCTTGCCAGATAACCAAATCTTTATTACGAGCACCAATAATGGAGATAACTTTATTACCTAATTCGTGATAAGCACGTGCAATAGGATAAACAGGCGCTACACCGATACCACCGCCTACTACAACAACGGTACCGAAGTTTTTCATATGGGAAGGTTGACCTAAAGGACCTGCGATATCAAGAATGTCATCGCCTTCTTTAAAGGTTTCGCACATATGCTTAGTGGTATTACCAACAGCTTGTACAATCAAAGTAATAGTGCCTTTTTCGCGGTCGAAATCTGCAATAGTCAGAGGAATACGTTCGCTGTATTCGTCAGTGCGTACCATTACAAATTGACCCGGTTGGCATTTGTGAGCAACCAAGGGAGCATCTACAACAAATTCATAAATGCTAGGAGCTAAATTTTGCATAAAAAGAATTTTAGCCAATGTAGTTCACCTCATTAAATTATTTTTTCAGTAATTCGTCAACGCAAGCACAAGCTTCTGCGTAAATTTTTTCTTCATTATAATTGGTCAGCTTGCCATTTGCAAGAACAACTTTGCCTGCAACGAGAACAGTATCTGCATCGTTGGCATTAGCTGCGTAAACCAAAAGGGAAAGCTTATTGTGACGAGGATACCAATAAGGTTTGTGCATATCCCACAGTACGATATCAGCAAGGTAACCAGCTTCCAGCTTGCCTAAGTTTTCAAAGCCAAGCACCTTTGCACCATTAACTGTTGCCATTTCCCAAGCCTGTTCAGCAGGAACAACCAAGGGGTTCAAGGTAGTTGCCTTATGAAGCATAGCAGCCAAGCGACATTCTTCCAGCATATCAAGGTTATTGTTACTGGAAGTACCATCAGTGCCGAGACCAACGCAAATGCC
>CALCUU010000016.1 GCA_937906915.1 uncultured Phascolarctobacterium sp.
AGCAGTAACGTCAACCACATGGCGCTACCAAAAAAAGTAAGTATGCCATAATAAATTGCTTCGCTGGGTGCGAATAAAACCGTTACTAAAGTAATAACGAGTCCTAAAATTTGTAGTTGCAAACCACGCTTAAAGGTGTTGCGTCCCAAAGCAAAAACCATTCCTGAAACAAGAACGAATAAGCCGCAACCATTTTTTTGCCACAGCTGTACCCAAGTCTGGTAAGGCCAATCAGGCTGCAAACCGTAAACCACATACACGTCATATAAAAAGTGAAAAATAATAACGTGGTAAATGGCAAAGCCACGTAACGCATCTAATAAATGATATCGTTCTCGCATACTCCACCTCTTCCCACGTTAATTAAAATTACTCGATTATAAATTTTCCTTCTTTAATCTTGCGCTGTACCCACAACAAACGTAGGCTAAGTGCCACCGCGCAGGCAGTAACGCCTAAGATTAAACTTATCCAGTACGAATCAGGACCATAACCACAAATGTAGTCAAGGTACAAACCCAAAGGCAGGGCAACTCCCCAATAAGCAAAGACACCTGCCCAAAAGGTTGCGTTCACGTCCTTGTAGCCACGCAATATTCCTTGGATGGGCGCCGCCACCGCGTCAGAGAACTCCCACAAAATCGCATACATTATAAAATGTACGGTGATATCTACAACCTGCGGGTTACTGCTATAAATAAGTGCTACCTGCTCCCGCAGTAAATATTCTAAAGTAACGTAACAGCAGGTACACAAAAGGCTCATCTGCAAACCGATGATGATGTAGTCCTTCGCCATCTCAAAACGCTTGGCTCCTGCTTCTACGCCAATAACGATGGTCAACGCCATGGAAAAGCTTAAAGGAATCATATACACCACAGAAGAAAAGTTCAATGCCGCTTGGTGAGCAGCAATAACTTCCGTACCAAACTTAGCTACGAAAAGCGCTACCACACCAAAAATACTGGTCTCCATAAAAATAGATACGCCCATAGGCACACCTATCTTCAAATATTCCTTGAACACTTCTTTTGCCGTCTTAACCTTGGCGAAGATGTGGTACTGTTCAAAATTAGGTAACCTTGTAATGGCAGCCACAAACATTGCCAGCAAAATCCAGAAGGTCAACCCTGTCGCCAAGCCAGCGCCAATACCACCTAAGCGTGGCAAACCAAGCTTACCAAAAATCAAAACGTAATTTAAGAGTGCGTTAATCGGCAAGGCAAGCATATAAATTTTCATGCTCAGCTGGGTGTAGCCTAAAGTATCTACCAAGCAACGTAATGGTGTTACAAGGAAGAAAGGCAATATTCCCAAGGCAACGCCCCACAAATATCTTATTGCCACGTACTCAACGTCAGGCTCTAAACCCATATGGTCTAAAACCAGAGGCACAGCAAATAGTCCACCTAAGATTACCAGCAGGGAAAAGATTGCGCCCAGCAATAAACCGTGACGGACAACAACCTTAATCTTATCTTTTTCCCCTGCTCCCAAAAGGTGAGCAACCAAGGGCATACCGGCAAAAAGTACACCGTTGAAGCCAGTTTGAATAGGCATCCACAGGTTACCACCAATGGCAGCCCCTGCCAAATCAACGTCCCCTGCCTGCCCCGACATACTGGCATCAAAAAAGTACATACCAATAATCGCCACCTGTGTGCCAATAATGGGTAGCATCACGCTTAACAATCTTGTAATTTTATCACGTTGCTCTTTTTGAAACAGCTTCAACATTGCAATCTTCCTAGTTTAATCTTCCTGCTCTGCCAGCTCTGACAAGTACGCCCATCTATCTACCAAGGCGTCCAATCTTGTCTGAGCTTCCTCTTGTTTTTTAGTCAGTTCATTTAATTTTACAAAGTCACTGCCACAGCTGTTAATCTCCAGCCCCAGCATTTTTATTTCAGCTTCTGTGCGAGCAATTTCTTGGTCAATGTTTTGCAATTCCAAGCGCTCGCTGTAAGTCATCTTCTTTTTATTGGTAGTCTTAGGTTCTTCCTTCACCACAGGCTTATTCGCCTTGATAGCAGTAGCCTGCTCTTCCAGCATTACAGCTTCATAATCGCTGTAACCACCGTTATATTGACGCAGTGTTCCACCAGCTTGCAGTGCAAAAATTTTATTGGCAAATCTATCTAAGAAATACCTGTCGTGAGAAACAGCAATAACTGCGCCTGCAAAACTGTCCAGATAATCTTCCAGTACGGAAAGAGTAGGAATGTCCAAATCGTTGGTAGGTTCGTCCAAAATGAGTACGTTAGGCGCAGACATCAACACACGTAATAAATAAAGACGTCTTTGCTCGCCACCACTTAATTTATTTACAGGCACCCATTGCAAATCAGGAGGGAACAAGAAACGCTCCAGCATTTGCGCCGCACTAATGCGCATACCGTCAGCAGTGTCAATGTAATTATTAACTTCTTTGATATATTCCAAAACCTTTTGATTAGTATTGGGGAACTCGCTGTGTTGGGAGAAGTAACCAATTTTTACAGTCTGCCCCACGGTCATACTGCCACTGGTAGGTTGCAGCTTACCTGCGATAATGTCCATCAATGTAGACTTACCCGCACCGTTAGGTCCAACAATGCCAACTCTATCGTTACGCAAAAGAATGTAACTAAAATCTTTAATGTAGTCCACACCATCGTAGACCATACCAATATTATTCAGCTCGATGGTAGTTTTACCCAAGCGACTGCTAACGGAGGACATCTCCAAATTAGCTTCCACCTGTACGTTTTCAACCTCTGCCTTAATTTGGGCGAAGCGTTCCACACGATCCTTCTTCTTAGTGCGACGTGCTTCTGCACCACGGCTAATCCACGCCAGCTCACGACGATAAATATTGCGTAACTTTTGGGCAGCAGAAGCCTCCGCAATACGACGCTCCTCACGTTTTTCCAAGAACAAGCTGTAGTTGCCAACGTAAAGGTAGCCTTGTCCGTTGTCAATTTCCAAGGTACGATTTACTACTCTGTCGAAGAAATAACGATCATGGGTAAC
>CALCUU010000017.1 GCA_937906915.1 uncultured Phascolarctobacterium sp.
AAAGTGATATTCTGATTCAGTTTGGCGGTCACCATCAAGCTGCCGGTTTGACAATGCCTGCTGAAAAGGTTGATGAGTTTAGGGAACGCTTTAAGGTTTATGTGCGAGAGCATCTTAGTCAAGAAGATTACACCCCTCGTCAGAACATAGATTGTATTTTGAACAATGGGGCAATCACCGTGCGTGATTTGCAGGAGCTGTCCTTGCTTGAGCCTTTTGGTTGTGGTAATTCTAATCCTGTCTTTGCTTTTAAGAAGGCTTTGCTTAGTAATCACAGAGCCATTGGCAGGGACAGAAGCCATTTGCAATTAGTGGTGGATAAGGGGGATTACTCCTATAAAACCTTAATGTGGAATAAGGCAGAGCTCTTGCCACTACTGTGTGATAATATGGTAGCAGACATTGCCTTTATGCCTCGCATCAACGAATGGAACAATGAAACAACCGTGCAGCTGCACGCTGTTGCTTTAAGACAACGTTGGAATGTGTGCGACCTGCGCCAGAGCAATGATAATAAAGATAGAATTTTGCAAAGCTTCGTGCGCACTGCGGACGCTGTGACCGTTCTTGTCAACGATAAGAACGCTTATAATGGTTACACGGGTAAGCATATGCAGGTTGCTAATTATGGTGAGCATGACGTAGCTCCCATCGTGGTGCTGTATGATTTACCTAAGCTGCCAATAAAAACTATCTTTAAGCAGCTTCGTAAGGAAAAGGTTGCTACCGTAGTATTGCTTTTCAATGCTAACGATAGATATAATTTAGAAAAGCAATTGCTTTTGAACTACCCTCAACGGGAGCAAATGACTGTTGCTTACAGAAATGTTATGGAAAGCCTTGCCAAAGGCGTTACAGATAAAAAGACTTTGCTGACCCAATTTGCCGGTAGCGTTTCTGAAAACGCACTGCTCGTTATGGAAGAGCTTGGCTTCGTTCATGAAAACGACGGAGTGCTTGCTAAGGGGATAATTAAAAAGAGCAGTTTGGACGATTCACCCTTGTATCGTTCATTACAGAAGCAAAGGGCACAGCAATACAACTGTTATTTAGATAATTTGCGCTTGTCCCAGCACGAACTGCTGCGAATTTGACAAGCTTGAGAGATGGGAGTGGGGCATATGCCTAACACAAGTGATGTTGTAACAATTGAAGAGTTTTTTGAACAGGTCAAAGGGTATTTGAACGAAGCGCAGATTGATTATGTGCGTAAGGCTTATATCTTGGCGGCGGATGCTCATAAGGAGCAACGTCGTAAATCAGGGGAGCCCTATATTATTCATCCTATTGGTGTTGCCAGCATTTTAGCAGGCTTACAAATGGACGAATATACTTTGGCTGCTGCTTTTCTCCACGACGTGGTGGAGGATACGGAATATACTTACGATGATATCCGTAACATTTTTGGCGGCGTTGTTGCAAATCTTGTAGACGGCGTAACCAAATTGGGTAAGATTGCCTACATTTCCAAAGAAGATCGCCAAATAGAGAACTATCGTAAGATGTTCCTTGCCATGGCACGTGACATCCGCGTAGTATTGATTAAGCTGGCAGATAGATTGCATAATATGCGCACCATGAAATACATGCCTGCTCATAAACAGCAGTCTATTTCTCGTGAAACCTTAGAGATTTACGCTCCCTTGGCTCATCGCTTAGGTATCCATACCATTAAGTGGGAGCTGGAAGATTTAGCTTTCCGTTATATGGAGCCTGATATTTACTACACCTTAGTGGAACAAGTAAAGACCAAACGTCGTGAACGTGAAGCTATGATTTTTGAAGCTATGGATGAAATGCGTGATAGCTTGGAAAAAGCTAACATCAAGTGTGAAATCCAAGGCAGACCTAAAAATTTTTACAGCATTCATAAGAAAATGCTGCGTGACCATAAAGAACTAAACGAAATCTACGACCTGTTGGCAATCCGTGTATTGGTTGATTCCGTGAAGGATTGTTATGGTACTTTGGGTATTGTCCATAGTATGTGGCGTCCTATTCCCGGTCGCTTCAAGGATTATGTAGCGGTACCTAAGTCCAATATGTACCAATCCCTCCATACCACCGTGCTTTCCGCTGGTGGTCAACCCTTGGAAATTCAAATCCGTACTTTTGAAATGCATCGCATCAGTGAATATGGTATCGCTGCTCACTGGCGCTATAAGGAAAGTGGCGGTAGCAAGCCTGCTACAGGTAGTGACAAAGGCTTTGACGCTAAGCTGTCTTGGGTACGTCAGCTCTTAGAATGGCACCAAGATATGAACGATTCCAATGACTTCGTGAACGCAGTTAAGATGGATATCTTCGCTGATGAAGTATTTGTATTTACTCCGCGTGGTGACGTTATTGATTTACCTGTGGGCTGCTGTCCCATCGACTTTGCTTACCGCATCCATACTGACGTTGGTAACCGTTGCGTAGGTGCCAAGGTAAATGGTCGCATCGTTCCCTTAGACTTTAAGCTGAGCAATGGTGACATCGTTGAGGTAATTACCTCCAAACAAGCTAATGGTCCTAGCCGTGACTGGATTAACATTGTTGGTGCTTCCGACACCCGCAACAAGATTAAAGGCTGGTTCAAGAAGGAACGTCGCGAAGAAAATATCGTTAAAGGTCGCGAAATGCTGGACAAGGAAGCAAAACGTTTGGGTTATGAGCCTAAAACCTTTGCTAGTCCTGAAAAGCTTAAAGAAGTAGGCACACGTCTGCGCATTAACTCTGATGATGATTTACTGGCTACCCTTGGCTATGGTGGCGTAACTTTAAACAGCGTCATTTCTAAGCTTGTAGAAATCTATAAAAAAGAACAAAAGCTTAACACCAACAAAGACCTGTCTGAAATGCTGGCAGAGCTGAAGCCTCGTAAGTCCAAGGCTAAAGCAAGCCATGGTATTTTAGTTAAGGGCGAAGAAGGTATTATGGTTAAGCTGGCACGTTGCTGTAACCCCATCCCCGGTGACCCGGTTGTGGGCTACATTACCCGTGGTAGCGGTGTATCCGTCCATCGTGCTGACTGCCCCAACGTACTCAGCAATAATCCGGATGAACAAAGTCGTCTGATTGAAGTTGCTTGGGATATCAGCCTTGATGCTGCCTACAAGGTAAACATTTTGATTACCGCTAATGATAGGGCAAATCTGGTGGGCGATATCTTGACCATTACCAGTGAATCTAAGCTGAACATTTTCTCTATGAACTGTAAGGCTGACAAGAATAAGATTGCTACCATGCAATTTGGTATCGACATCAATAGCTTAGAACAGTTGGAATATGTTATGAACCGCATCCGTCGTTTGAAGGGTGTTTATAGCGTAGAACGTGTGATTTCCGGTTATGGAGGAAGAGAATGAGAGCTGTAGTACAGCGTGTAGATAAAGCTGATGTTACCGTTGATGGGCAAGTTACCGGTAGCGTAAAGAAAGGCTTGTTAGTTCTTTTAGGTGTTGCTGATGGTGACACCGAAAAGGATTTACAATATATGGTTGATAAGGTTACTGGCCTGCGCATTTTTGAAGATGACGCAGACAAGATGAACCTTTCTGTGAAAGATGTAGGCGGTGAGCTTTTGGTGGTTTCCCAGTTTACCTTGTGCGGTGACGCACGTAAGGGTAAACGTCCTTCCTTCGATAAGGCGGCGAAGCCGGAGCTTGCCAACGCTTACTACGAAAAATTTGTGGAGCTGTGCAGGGCGCAGGGCTTACACGTGGAAACTGGCGTGTTCCGTGCTCATATGCTGGTAGGACTTGTTAATAACGGTCCTGTCACCATCTTATTGGACAGCACCAAGTTATTTTAGGAGGAACTATGAAAATTTACAGATTAGAAGTAGGCATGCTTGCTACTAACTGCTATATTGCTATGAATGAAGAGCTGAAAGAGGGCGTAATCGTTGACCCTGGTGGCGACGCTGCCCGCATCATGAGCCTTGTTGATGAATTAGGCATCAATGTTGCAGCAATTTTTGTAACCCATGGTCATAGCGATCATATTGGCGCTCTTAGTGAAATTCGTGAAGCAACTGGCGCACCTGTTTATATTAGCGAAGAAGATGCAGACATGCTTACTAAGGCAGAACGCAATTTGTCTATGTATATGTCTAGAAGTATTATCTGCAAACCTGCGGAACATTTCTTCAAAGAAGGCGAAGACGTAACCGTTGCAGGCATGACCTTCAAGGTTTACGCAACTCCCGGTCACACCAAGGGCGGTGTATGCCTCCACGTTGAAGATATCGTTTTTGCAGGTGACACCGTGTTCTGCGAATCCATCGGACGTACTGACTTCCCCGGTGGTAGCTACAAACAAATTATTGAATCCATTAAAACAAAAATTTTAGTATTAGATGATGAAACAAGACTGCTGCCCGGTCATGGCCCTGCCACCACAGTAGCTTGGGAAAGAAAGAGAAACCCGTTTTTGCAATAAGTTATGTTTAAGTATTGGCCAATAATCAGGAAAAGTACAATCTTTAAATTGAGTGTTACTGCTACCGTATCTTATGTTATGTATAAGCTGGCGGTAGTGCTTTTGCCAATCTTCCTTGCAGTATTTTTGGCATTTGCCTTGTATCCCTTGGCAAATATCATCGGCAGGGTTAGAGTTGGGCAGGGTACTATTCATCTGTCACGTGTAGTAGCAATTATTTTAGCCTTCTTAACCCTCGGACTTGTAGTAGCTGTGTCCATAGGGTTCATTTTGCTGCCCTTATTTGGTGAAATTAACGAGCTCTTAGTTAAGATGCCCGATGTTTTGCAGGCTAATAAGAGTGGCCTAGAGGATATTTTAAATGACCCCAGTACTTTCCCTGTTTTACCGTCAAGCTTTGCAATGCTTTTAGACGATATCGTTAGCTGGGCAATGGGCTTTGTTTCCGGAATGGCACGTAACCTGTTGACTTCCAGTATGGACATTGCCAAGAACTTAATCGGCTTGGCAATCGTACCGTTTCTTGCATTTTACTTTGTTAAGGATTGGCGTGAGCTGCGTGCAATGCTCATAAGCTTCTTTAGCTACGACGTGCAACCCCGTGCTGCCCACATTATTGACGAAATTGGCAGAACCTTGAGCGCTTACATTCAAGGCTTAGGCAAGCTGAGCCTTATCGCTGGCTTCTGCATTACTATTGGTACTGCTTGGCTTGGCTTGGAGTTCCCCTTTGTATTGGGTTTCCTTGCCTTGTTAGCAGAGACCATTCCCATGGTTGGACCCATCATTGGTGCTGTTCCTGCAATCTTTATTGCCTACGGACAGTCCTCGACGGACGCCTTCCACGTAGCATTATTCTATTTAATCTTCTACCAAATTGATGCCAACTTCATTATGCCCAAGGTGATGGGTGAGCAAATTGACCTGCACCCTGTAATTTTAATCATCAGCCTTTTGATTGGGGCAAAGATGTTTGGTATCGTTGGTATGCTTTTTGCCGTGCCCGTGGCGGCGGTGTACCGCGTGCTTTATAAAGAGCTGTGGCATGAAGGCGAAGGGGAGAAGGCATAATGAAAACTTATCGTTTACACCATAATTTAGAATTTGATTTAACGCGGTCTGTTCCCGATATGGCCGCGTTATTTGCATATAGTCCTGCAGCTGATGAAGAGGCAGATGTAATTTTAAAGATAACCTTCCAAGATGGAAGCTTCACTGCTATTTTGGAAAGGGACGGGGCATTTTGGAAGAGTGCTCCCGTAAATTGCGACGAGCTGGTGAGCGGTGAGGTAAGTCGCTGCGTGAAGCTTGCCGTTTTAGATGCCTTTACCCAGATGACAGGACAAGCAGTGGAATTGCCTTGGGGCATTTTAACCGGGGTACGTCCCGGTAAATTGGCACATAAGCTGGTAGATGGGGGAACTTCCTTCGCATTGTTACCTGATTATCTGCAAGAAAAATATTTGCTTCCGGCAGAGCAGGCGCGAATGCTTACCAACATTTGCAAGCTACAAAAACAGCTTGTTCCTGATGCAAATAAAGAGGCTGGAATCTACATAGGCATACCCTTTTGCCCCACAAAGTGTACTTATTGCTCTTTCCCCTCAGGAATTGTGCCTAAAGATGAAGAAAGTCAACAAAACTTTTTAAATTTCATTGAACAAGATATAAAAAATGTGGTAAAATTACTAGGTGTGCAAAATTTAAATGTTACTTCTTTGTACATCGGTGGTGGTACTCCTACCAGCCTAAGTGAGAAAGCTTTTGCAAGGCTTTTACAAATGGCGGCGGATAATTTGCTTTTGCCTTCCATTCGTGAATTTACGGTGGAAGCTGGCAGACCTGATTGCTTTAGTCAAGGTAAGCTTGCTGCCATGGAAGCGGTGGGTGTGAATCGTATTAGTGTAAACCCGCAAACCTTCCACGATAAAACCTTAAAGCTTATCGGTCGCGCTCATACTATTGCAGATTTCTATAAGGCGTATGAGATGACCGTCAAGAGTAACATACCTGTTATCAATACAGACTTAATTATTGGTTTGCCCGGCGAAACAGAGGAAGACATTGAGTTTTCCCTGCAAAAGGCGGCAGAACTGAAGCCACATAATTTAACAGTACATACCTTAACCTTGAAGCGTGATTCTGCTCTCTTTGGCTCGCAAATTGGTTTGCCTGCTGAAAGTGCGGCAAGAATGGTGCGTAAAGGGGAAGAGGTAGCGAGAGAGATGGGGATGCATCCCTATTATCTGTACCGTCAGCATTATATGCTTGGTCATCTTGCTAACATTGGTTATGCACTTCCGGGAACGGAAAGCATTTACAATGTGCAGATGATGGAAGAACGTCACACCGTTATCGGCATTGGTCCTTCTTCCGCAACGAAGCTTCCTCACGCAGACGGACACCACATCTCCCGCTTGAGTATGCCCAAGAATATTTTTACATATACCAGTAATATCCAGCAGCTTGGCGAAAAGCGAATGCTGTTGTTTAAAGAATAGGAGGAATCAGCATGCTGACTACGGCACCGAGAGGTACTAAAGATATCATGCCTGCGGATGTTGCGGCATGGCGTTACCTTGAAGATACCATGCGCAAGGTTTGCGCTCAGTATGGCTACAAAGAAATTAGAACCCCTGTGTTTGAACACACGGAGCTGTTCCTGCGTGGTATTGGTGAAACCACCGACGTCGTTGAAAAGGAAATGTATACCTTTACCGACCGTGGTGAAAGAAGCCTGACCCTGCGCCCTGAGAACACTGCTTCTGCAGTTCGTGCTTACATTGAGCACAAGCTTTACGCAGAGCCTGCTCCCACCAAATTGTTCTACATTGGACCTATGTTCCGTTATGACCGTCCCCAAGCAGGTCGTTACCGTCAATTCCATCAATTCGGTATCGAAGCATTGGGTATCCAAGGTCCTAACATTGATGCAGAAATTATCTTATTGGCAGTACAAATTTTGCAAAGCCTTGGCTTGAAGGATTTGAAGCTGAAAATCAACTCCGTAGGCTGCCCCAATTGCAGACCGGGGCACAGAGAAAAGCTCCAAGAATTCTTCAAACCCAATTTTGACCAGCTGTGCAAAGATTGCCAATCCCGTTATGATAGAAATCCCTTACGTTTGCTGGACTGCAAAAATCCTAAATGCCAAGAGCTTGGCGTAGGTGCTCCCAGCTTGGAGGAATGCCTGTGTGATGAATGCAAAGCTCACTTTGACGGCTTGAAAGAGCTGCTCACTGCGGCTGGCGTTGATTTCGAGGTTGACCACAATCTGGTACGCGGTCTTGATTACTATACAAAAACTGCTTTTGAAATCCAATACAAACCTCTCGGCGCACAAAGCGCTGTATGTGGTGGCGGTCGTTATGACGGCTTGATTGAAGAAGTAGGTGGCCCTGCAACTCCGGGTATCGGTTTTGCAATGGGTATGGAACGTGTACTCCTTGCTTTGGAAAGTCAAAACCTTTTGCCGGCAGCAGATGATGCTATGGATGTATTCATTGTTTGCCCCAAAAAGGAAAACTTTACCTTAGCTTTCAAAACTGCCATTGAACTGCGTCGTGCAGGTCTTAAAGTTGATTACGACTTCCAAGGTCGTAGCATGAAGGCGCAAATGAAGGCAGCCAATAGAGTACAAGCAAAATACGTGTTAATTTTCGGTGAGGACGAAGTTGCCCGCGGACAAGTTGTTCTGCGCAATATGGCTAACAGCGAGCAAAACGAAATCGCCATCAGTGATATACTCACTAAACTACAAGTAGAGGTGTAAGATTATGATTAAAGCAAAACGTAGCCATAACTGTGGCGAACTTGGCAAAGACCTGGCAGGTCAACAAGTAGTATTGTGTGGTTGGGTAGCAAAACGCCGTGACCATGGTGGATTGATTTTCGTTGACTTGCGCGACCGTAGCGGTATCGTACAAGTTGTAGCTGACCCTGACACTGCAGGTGCTAGCTTCAAAGTTGCAGAAGACATCCGCAACGAATATGTAATCAAAGTTTCCGGTAAAGTAGCTCTCCGCGACGAAGCAACTGTTAACGCTAACATTGCTACCGGTGCTATCGAAGTAATGGCAGAAGAAATCGAAGTATTGAACGCTGCTAAAACTCCTCCGTTCTACATTCAAGACAACATCGACACCGATGAAAACCTGCGCTTGAAATATCGTTACCTGGATCTCCGTCGTCCGGAAATGCAACGTAACATCATTCTCCGTCATAAAGTAACCAAATTGATGCGCGATTACTTGGATACCCGTAACTTCCTTGAAATCGAAACCCCGATGCTCACCAAATCCACTCCGGAAGGCGCACGCGACTATTTGGTTCCCAGCCGTGTAAACCCCGGCAAATTCTATGCACTTCCCCAATCTCCGCAAATCTTCAAACAACTTTTGATGGTTTCCGGTATGGAAAGATACTTCCAAATCGCACGTTGCTTCCGTGACGAAGACCTGCGTGCTGACCGTCAACCCGAATTTACCCAATTGGATATGGAAATGTCCTTCATGGAAATGGACGAAATCCTCGAATTGATGGAAGGCTTGATTGCTTACATCTTCGAAGGCGCTCTCGGCAAAAAAATCCAAACTCCGTTCCAACGTTTGACTTGGGATGAAGCTATGGATCGTTATGGCAGCGACAAACCGGACCTTCGTTTTGGTATGGAACTCATCAATATGGTTGACGCTGTTAAAGATTCCAACTTCAAAGTGTTTAACCAAGTTATCGAAAACGGTGGCGTAGTTAAAGCTATCAACGTAAAAGGTTATGCAAACATTCCTCGTCGTGAATGTGACAGCTTGGTTGACTTCGTTGGTATTTACGGTGCAAAAGGCTTGGCTTGGATGCAAATTCAAGAAGATGGCAGCGTAAAATCCCCGATTGCTAAATTCTTCAGCGAAGAACAATTGGCTAACATCCTTGCAACTGCTCAAGCAGAAGCAGGCGACTTGGTTATGTTCATCGCTGACAAACCGGCAGTAGTTGCTCAAGCTTTGGGTGCACTGCGTATTGAAATGGCAAAACGCCGCAACCTCATTGACAACGATGCTTTGGCATTCGCTTGGGTAGTAGATTTCCCCATGTTCGAATACGACGAAGAAGAAAAACGCTATGTTGCTATGCACCATCCGTTCACCTCTCCTCGCGACGAAGATTTGGAACTCCTTGCTACCGACCCGGGCAAAGTTTATGCAAAAGCTTACGATATGGTTCTTAACGGTACCGAAATCGGCGGCGGCTCCATCCGTATCCATCGTCGTGATGTTCAAAAACAAATCTTCTCTGCTATCGGCTTGTCCGACGAAGAAGCTCAAGAAAAATTTGGCTTCATGATGAATGCATTTGAATATGGTGCTCCTCCTCACGGTGGCTTGGCATTCGGTCTGGATCGCTTGATCATGATTATGGCTCAACGCGATTCTATCCGCGACGTAATTGCTTTCCCGAAAACTCAATCCGCAGCTTGCGTAATGACCCAAGCTCCTAACGATGTTGACGACAAACAATTGCGTGAACTTCACATTAAAACTTCCATGCTCCCCAAAAAGGAAGAGAAATAAAAATATTAAGGAAGCGTTGAAAAACGCTTCCTTTTTTGTTATTATAAAGGTGTGAAAACAAGCTAAGGCTTGCTGAAATGAATTTAATTATTACCCTGCGATGTACGTCACATTGCTCCACAGGTTTTGAGCCAACACTCATACCTAGGGAGCCTGATACTCCGCTTGCTAAAAACCAGCCTCCTTTGAGTGGACTTTTGCGGTAAGTGGGAAGGCACCCACCTGCACATGCAGGTTCAAAACACGGGGCGGGACGGCATTGTGGGGCATAATACTTTTTAGAGGTAGTTTATGGATTTATCTAGGGTTGCTTACGTTATCGGACAAGAGAATATTGCCAAGCTCCAAGCTGCTCACGTTGCTGTTGTAGGTTTGGGCGGGGTAGGTAGCTACATTGCAGAGGCTCTTGCCCGTAGCGGAGTTGGTGCGTTAACCTTAGTTGACGCTGACGAAGTAGCAAGCAGCAATATCAATCGTCAGCTTCCTGCTTTGACCACAACTATGGGTAGGCTCAAGACGGAAGTTATTGCAGAGCGCATTGCCCAGATAAACCCTGAATGCAAGGTAACACTACGCAGTGAATTTTACCAGCCCGGAGATTTCGACAAGTTCTTTCCTGAAAAGCTGGACTTCGTGGCAGATGCCATAGATTCTACTGCATCTAAGATAGATTTACTTACGGAATGTTATCGCCGCCAAATACCGGTGATTTCTTCCATGGGAACAGGTAACAAGCTTGACCCTAGTACCCTGCAAATTGCAGATATTAGTAAGACTCACACCTGCCCTTTGGCAAAAAGCGTGCGTAAGCGTTT
>CALCUU010000018.1 GCA_937906915.1 uncultured Phascolarctobacterium sp.
CGGTTCCTGCCAGCTCTACCGGCTTGCCCTCTTGCCATTGGTACAGCGCTTGGTAGTAGTTACCCTTTTGCGCGTCAAGAACAGGAGAAAGCACAAAGCCTTCAAGGGGAATGTTGTAGGCAAGTGCCTTTAAGGTATCTACCCCGTGAAGTAAGCATTGCCAGCTGTAAGCCATTGCCTCCGCAGTTGCCAAGCCAATACGCAAACCGGTAAAGGAGCCGGGGCCCATGCTTACGGCAATTAAATCTATGTCTTGTTTTTTAGTATTAGTACGTTTCAGCAGTTGCTCCAGTTGGGGAAGCAAGCCTTCGGAATGGGTCATACCCATGTGAATATTGTATTCTGCCAGCAATTCGCCGTCACGGCAAAGTGCCACACTGCACACCTTAGTTGCAGTATCAATCGCTAAAGTCAGCAAGCTGCTTCACCTCCTGTAAAAGTTCCTCGTAACGCTCGCCTTTGGGAGTAAGCACAGCCTTGCGCCCCGCTCCGTCCAAAAGCAAAGTTACCTGCATATATTCTTCAGGCAGCTGGTCAGGGAAAAGCTCTGCCCATTCTATGAGGGTAACACCCTCACCACCTGCGTATTCGTCAAAACCAATGTCTTCTAATTCTTCCGCACGGTTTAAGCGGTACAAGTCAAAGTGACGTACTTCCAGCTCCTCGCCCTCGTACACGTTCATAATGGCGAAGGTGGGACTGGTCACTTCATCTTCAGCAACACCAAGAGCAAGAGAAATGCCCCTGCTCATCAAGGTTTTGCCTGCGCCTAAATCCCCTGTAAAACAAAATACGTCACCGCTTTGAGCAAGCTTACCTAAAATATTGCCAAGCTTTTCAGTTTCTACAGCGGTTGGTAAGTAAAATTCCATAAACTCCTCCATACCCCTCAAGGTAAAAGTCTTTAACTTTAAAAAGCAGTACCAGCTTTGCGCCGGTACTGCTCAGAATTATTTTTGCAGTAATGATTCGTTACGCTTCAAAGGGTCTTCCACGTCAAGGTGTCCACCCAATGTAATTACTTTCTTGCCTTCAACCAGAATCTGCACCTGTTTAACCTCAGGGAACTCTGTCAAAGTATTTACAATTGCACCGGTCATCATAACTTCATTATACGACCCTTGTCCATTTTTGACAATTTCTTTGCTGAAATTAGCAAGAGCAGTGCCATCAGGAGTAATGCTAAAGCTTAGCACCCTTGTGCCGTGGGGAATAACGTCCTCATATTTAGTGCTTTGGGGTTTAGCGCCAACCAATGCTAAGAGTGCGTTTTCCGGCAGGCTTTTACCATTATCGGTCATGGTAAATTTTTCCGGCAAAAGCTTTTCGCTACCGTCAGCAGCAGCACGATAAATTATGAAGCTAATTTGCTTGGGCGGCTGGGGCTTTTCATCTTGGAACAAGGAGCAGCCTGTAATCAGAACGCTTACTACCGCAAGCACCAGCAGTAAAATCTTTTTCATTATAAAATCCTCTTTACTTAAAGTATTTTTCGATACCTTCTGCAATCAACTTAGCAGTTTTAGTTTGGAACCAGTTGCCACGCATCAGCTTTTCTTCCTTTTTATTACTGATAAAGCACAGCTCCAGCAAGGTAGCAGGCATGGAGCAACGTTTGATAACGTAGAAGTTCGCTTCACGTAAACCAAGGTTATCCCTGCCATAGTTTTCTGTCAGTTGATTATGAATCGCCTTGGCAATCTTACTGTCATAAGTAGTCTTGGGATAGTAGTAAGCACTAAAGCCACCTACCTTTTTATTTACAGAAGAGTTGATATGCACGCTGACAAACAAGTCAGAGCGATATTTTTCTGCTACGTTAATGCGTGCTTGCAGTTCATCTACATCGCTGGCACCGGGGCCTGCAACCTCTGTATCACTGTTGCGGGTCATATAAACAGTTGCCCCCATTTTCTCCAGTTCCTTTTTCAAGCGTTGAGAAATATCCAAGGTAATGTCTTTTTCCAAGGTGCCCCTTGCACCAACAGCACCGGGGTCGCTACCACCATGACCGGGGTCAAGGGTAATAATCTTACCTTCAATGCCACCGCCAGTTGCATAAGTACCGGCAGGTCTAACTGCTGCATTGCCCTTTTTCTTGTTTTTCTTGTTTTTCTTGAGCTCTTTCTCTTTTTTCTTCTTTTCTTTTTCTAGGCGCTTGCGTTCCTTCTCTTTTTCCTTATCGCTCTTTACTTTATCAACAGTACCGCCACCGGCAGCAATGCTTACAGAAGGAGCACCTACACCACTCTTCACAGTGGCAGGACTTGAACCTACTCCGGGAGGTTTCTTCAAGGAATTAGTAGCAGGCTTGTTACCTACTACAGCAGTTCCGCTTGCAGGCTTATTGCTCACAGTACCACTCTTGGCAACACTGGCAGGAGCAGTACGTTTTTCCGCAGTAATGTCTAAAACGATACGGGCAGGACGCTTTGTTTCCGGGTCCTTGCGCAGGGTAAAGCTTTTATATTCGTTAGCTTTCAGTGCCCTGCTTAAAGGAATCTTAATCAAGGTCTTATTTCCGTCAGCCTCAACCTTCATCATAGAAGCAATGGCGCTACGGGTTTTACTGCTCTTGGCAGTTTTATCCTTTAGCTCCGCATCAACGACCACGGTCATCATCTTATCGCTAACATCAATTTTATAGGTAGCTGCGTCTGTTAAATCTACTACGAAACGCAGCATATTATCTTTATCTACGCCCCATTTAACGTCAGTAACTTGGGCAGCGCTTGCCACAGCACTGACAATTAAACAGCACAGCATAAGCACTAGCAGAAATAATCTACGCAACAGTTTCACCTCACAAAAATATCATTCATAAGTAACAATTTATTCTAACACTTTTATAGCATGGTTGCAAACTACTTCTTCGTAGTCCAGATAACCATCTAAGTCTCGTACTCGCGGGAAGGCTTGAGCAATTTCACCGGCTGCAATGCCAGCAACGTTGCGTTCTGCTGCGGTTTCACCTGCCACACCATGGAGGTATACGCCACACAAGGTTGCTTCCTGCAAGGTAATACCCTGCGCCGCCAAGCCTGCAATAATACCTGTAAGCACGTCACCGCTACCACCTGTTGCCATAGCTTCGCAACCACTTGTGTTCACGTAGCAGGTTCCGTCAGGACAGCCAATGACAGTTGCCGCACCCTTGAGTACCACTATTGCGTTCCACTCTTTGGCATACTTAGAAGCAAGCTCGATGCGGTTGGAGTTTATTTCTTCAATAGATAAACCTGTCAAGCGAGAGAACTCTCCGGGATGGGGGGTGAGCACCTTGGGCACACCCATTTCCTTCAATATATATGTATGGTCTTTCAGCGCGGTTATTGCATCTGCGTCAATAACAACGGGCTTGTCGATTTGCAGTAACACTTCACGCACTACTGCCTGTGTTTTCTTACCAGTGCCTAAGCCGGGGCCAATGGCAAGTACGTCAGCAGCATTTGCCCTGCTCACGATATCTTCAATAGCATCTTTGGACAGCTCACCGTTAGAATCTTCATCCAAAGCGTGCACCATTTCTTCATTTAATTTAATAGCAAGTAAATCAGCAACGCTCTCGCCTGTCAGAAGACTAACAAGTCCAGCCCCCGCCTTTACTGCTGCGTGAGAGCACAGCGCCGCCGCACCAATGAAGCCATCACTGCCTGCAGTTACAACCACACGACCAGCATCACCTTTGTGGGCATTTTTCTTGCGAATGGGCAAAAGGTTACTAACAATCTCTGCTGTTAAGCGATATTTTTTGCTGTCACATTCTGCCAATAAATTTTCTGGCATACCAATATCAGCAACGTGAAGCTCGCCCACCAATTCCTTAGCAGGGTACTGCAGCATTCCGCACTTAGGCAAAGCCATAGTTACAGTGGCTTCTGCTCGAATAGCGTCTTCATCCACAACACCAGTGTCAGCATTCACGCCAGTAGGAACATCTACGGCAACAACTATTCTCCCACTGTTATTTACAATTTGGCACACCTTTTTATAAAAGCCACCCAGTTCCCCGGTAAAGCCAGTGCCAAGCATAGCATCCACAATTATATCTGCTTCCTCGCAAGCCTTCTCAACATAAGGCAAGCCCTTTTCTTCCGTAACGATGGATACAAGGCTACCATTTGCTTTGAGGAACATATCAAGTTCGATAGCAGCGTCACCCTTAATGTCTTCACATAAAGCGTTAATCAAAAGTACGAGCACTTCATAGCCATAGCTTTTTAACCAACGAGCAGCGCCAAAGCCATCGCCACCATTATTGCCCTTGCCACAAATAACAAGCACGCGCTTCTCGCTACGAGTTCCTAATTGGCGAACAACAACATCAGCAACAGCCTTAGAAGCGTTCTCCATCAGCACAATCCCGGGAATAGCGTATTCTTCCATTGCCAGTCTATCTAAGTTTTGCATTTCTTTTGCAGTTACAAGCTTCATCTTATCCCTCCAAAACCACGTATGCCATGGCACTATCCTTGCTGTGACTTAAAGTAACGTGAATTTTCTGCACGCCTTTACTTTCTGCCAGCTCCTTATGGTAGCCGGACAAAGTCATCTTAGGACAGCCTAACTCGTCATTCAGCACTTCAATTTCTGTAAGCGTTCCGCCACGCAAGCCTGTACCCAAAGCCTTGAGCACAGCTTCCTTGGCAGCAAAGCGAACTCCAAAGCTGGCAAATTGCTGCTTGCCCCTGCTCTCGCAGTAAGCAATTTCACCGGCGGTAAACACTCTCTTTTTAAAAGAGTCGCTCTGCACAGCCTTTTCCACTCTATTTATTTCAATAATATCGCAACCAATTCCGATAATCATAATAAATAACCTATTACTACTCCAGTGTCCCTATTTAAAACTCTACTATTGCTATTTTTAGAAAGGTTCTGCACAAAATTGATAGCACGTTCCTTTTCCACAGCGTCTGCTACTTTGCGACGCTCTTTCTTCTTAGCATCTGCCAGCTTCGCCATTGCCTTGCCGTTCAAACTTTTAGCCAAGCATTGGATATTGTTCAAAAGCACCAGCTTTTCTTCCAAGTCTTCTGCTTCGTCCAAAGCATCCTGCCAATCCTGCAAGCGACAACGAACGGTGCTTTCCATTTGCAAATACTCTTCGTTTTGCCACTCACTTTGGTAGAGCCACGCCACAATGTTATAAACAATTACGGAAAGCTCGCCCTTAGCCATCAGCTTGCACAAGGCTTCTTCTGCTTCAGCTTCGCAGGCTACTAAATTTTTAGCCAGCACATTGTTGGAAAGCACGTCTGCCTTTTCAACCAGTTTTTCCCACATAGCTTGCAGCTTCCAAATTTCTTGCAGCTTTGTCGCAACGCCAAGCACCTCTTCAATTTGGGACAAAGCTTTTTCTGTAGCAGCACTTGTCGCAAAAACCTTGCCAAACTCCACATAGCTACGCAGGCTTTGTAAATCCTTAACAAGCTGCTTCACGTCGCCTGCTTTCGCAGTTTTCTTCAAAGCATTTTGCAAAAGGAGCAGGCTGTCACCACGAACTTGCACTAATTTTAAAACTTCCAGGCGTGCGTTAGCATCGTTGTCCACTTTCACTTTGCCTGTTTGCCAATCACTTTCTACT
>CALCUU010000019.1 GCA_937906915.1 uncultured Phascolarctobacterium sp.
ACTGGTCATCGCGTCTCCGGAAGCCTTTTCAAACATAGTCAGCAAGTCCGGAATTTGCAAGTGCTTCTTCTCTTCCCCTTCAACGTCAATAATTACGCGTCCATTGTGGAGCATAATCAATCTGTTGCCAAAGCGGAGAGCGTCGCGCATATTATGGGTAATCATCAAAGTAGTAAGGTTGTCACGAGAAACAATCTTATCAGTCAAGGTCAGAACTTTTTCTGCGGTCTTAGGGTCAAGAGCTGCAGTGTGTTCGTCAAGAAGAAGCAGCTTAGGTTTCTTCAAGGTTGCCATGAGCAAGGTCAACGCTTGACGTTGACCGCCGGAAAGCAAGCCAACCCTTGCACTCATACGATTTTCAAGACCAAGGTCCAATTCTTTCAAGAGCTCTTTAAATTTATTAGTTTGTTCATTGCTATAGCTCCAACCTAAACCGGGAGTTTTGCCACGACGGGAAGCAATGGACAAATTTTCTTCAATCATCATACCGGCAGCAGTACCAAGCATGGGGTCTTGGAATACGCGACCAATATATTTAGCACGTTTATGTTCTGCTTGCTTAGTAAGGTCTTCGCCGTCAATGATAATCTTGCCACTATCAATGGGGAACACGCCTGCCACAGCATTAAGCATAGTAGATTTACCTGCGCCGTTACCACCAATAACAGTAACGAAATCACCGGGTTTAAGGTGCAAGCTTAAATTTTGCAAAGCACGTTTTTCGTTAATGGTGCCGGGGAAAAATGTTTTGGAAATATTTTCGATATGTAACATTTAGCCCACCACCTTTTTAGAACCAAATTTGCTCTTGATCAAAGGCATTGCCAATGCAAAAGCAACCAGAATAGAAGTAAAGAGTTTCAAATCGTTAGGCGGCATACCCAGTTGGAGAACAACCGCAATTACGATACGATAAACAACAGAACCTAAGATTACGGAAATAACACTGTTTTTAAAGCTACGAGTACCAAAGAGAACTTCGCCAATGATTACGGAAGCCAAACCAATAACGATGGTACCAGTACCCATACCAACATCGGCAAAGCCATTGCTTTGAGCAACAAGAGCACCGGAAATTGCCACAAGCGCATTACTAAGAAGCAAGCCAATCATAATGGTAACATCAGTATCAACGCCTTGAGCTCTAATCATTTGTTGGTTAAAGCCGGTAGCACGAATAGCAGCGCCAATTTCAGTACCGAAGAACCAATAAATGAATACTGCAACCAAAACAGTAGCCAAAAGGCCAACAACCAAAGTGGTGTAGGCGCTGTTCAAGCTCAACATTTTTCTGATGATGGAGAAAGTGGTATCAGTACCCAAAAGGGAAAGGTTTGCCTTGCCCATAACGCGCAGATTTACGGAGTACAACGCAATCATAGTCAAGATACCTGCCAAAAGCGCAGGAATTTTCATTTTAGTATGCAGGAGAGCAGTTACAACGCCTGCTACCATACCTGCAATAGCAGCAACTACAAAAGAAGGAATGGGACCATAGCCTGCGGAAAGCATGGAAGCCGCCACAGCTGCACCCAAGGGGAAGCTGCCTTCAACGGTCAAATCCGCTATGTCCAAAACCCTGTAAGTAATGTAAACACCTAAAGCCATTACAGCCCAAAGCAAGCCTTGCGCCGTAGTTGGCACTAACAAATCTAACATCTAACCATCCTTCCTCATTTGGCAACCTTATCAAGAATTTCTTTAGGAATTGTCAAACCAATTTTTTTAGCATTAGCTTCATTTACAATAACGGTAAACTCATTTTGAGTTTGAATAGGCATATCTTGAGGTTTAGCTTTACCGCTCAAAATATCAGCTGCCATTTCGCCAGTTTGCACACCAAGTTTGTAGTAGTCAATAGCAATGGTAGCAATGCCATTAGCGTCATCCCAACCGGAAACAACAGGAAGCTTCGCTTCTTCAGTAACCATTGCCAAAGCAGGCATTGCGGAAGCCAGCACGTTATCAGTAGGAACATAAATCGCTTCAACATTACCAATCAAGCTACGTGCTGCTTGCTGAATATCATTTACATTATTTACGGTAGCTTCTTTAATTTCTACCTTTCTATCTTTAGCAAAGCCTTTCAGCAAATCAACTTGTACTTGAGAATTGATTTCACTGGAATTATAAATAACGCCAACAGTTTTGGTAGCAGGAACAAGCTTTAAGATTAAATCCAGCTGAGCTTCTACCAAGTTCATATCACTGGTACCGGTAACATTGGTTTCCGGTTTTGCATTGCTCTTAATAAGCTTCGCAGCTTCGTAGTCAGTTACAGCAGTTGCTACGATGGGAATATCTTGAGTAGCATTCGCCACTACTTGCGCCGCAGGGGTAGCCACAGCACAAATCAAATCTACTTTTTTATTGATAAAATGTTGAGCAATGGTATGCAGGTTAGATTGGTCTGCTTGAGCGTTTTGTCTATCGTAAGTTACGTTCTCGCCTTCCTTATAACCTTTAGCAGCCATACCGTCCACAAAGCCTTTGCTTGCTACGTCGAGAGCAGCGTGCTCTACAATTTGTACGATGCCAACATTAAACTTATCTTTTTTAGCAGCTTCCTTCTTTTCGCCGCCGCAACCAGCCAACGCGCCCATAGCTAAGGTAAGCATTACGCCTGCAGCCAGCATTTTCAAATTTCTGCTTTTCAGCCTAAACATAAATAACATCCTTCCATTCTACAAATCGGACAGACTCTCCGTAATTTATAGATATGTCTATTGTATTCTTTTTCCCCGAAATTGTAAACAGTAAATAATTTTTGTAAGCACTATAAAAAACAAAAGGTACGAAGTTTGAAACCTCGTACCTTTTTTGAATAAACTAATTTATTATTTTACAGCTTTTTTGAGGATTTCTTCAGGAATAGTCAAGCCAATTTTCTTAGCGTTAGCTTCGTTAACGATAACGGAGAAGTCTTTTTGAGATTGGATAGGCATATCTTGAGGTTTGGATTTGCCGCTGAGAATATCAGCTGCCATTTCGCCAGTTTGTACGCCCAGTTTGTAGTAGTCAATGCCGAGGGTTGCAACGCCGCCAGCTTTAACCATGCCGCCTTCGCCAGCAACAACGGGAAGTTTAGCTTCTTCAGTAACGATTGCCAAGGTAGGCATTGCGGAAGCAAGAATGTTATCAGTAGGAACATAGATGCCTTGAACTTTGCCAACCAAGCTACGAGCTGCTTGTTGAATGTCATTTACGGTAGAAACGGTAGCTTCTTTAACTTCTACGCCTCTAGTTTTAGCAGCAGCTTTCAGGATATCAATTTGCAATTGGGAGTTAACTTCACTGGAGCAGTAAATAGCGCCAATAGTTTTTGCGCCCGGAACCAATTGGAGCAGCAAATCAAGTTGAGCTTCGATGGGGTTCATATCGGTAGTACCGGTTACGTTGGTACCCGGTTTTGCGTTGTCTTTAACAAGTTTAGCAGCTTTGTAGTCAGTAATAGCGGTGCCAACGATGGGAATATCCGGAGTTACGTTAGCAACGGTTTGAGCTGCCGGAGTAGCGATTGCGCAAATCAAATTAACTTTGTTGTTTACAAAGCGTTGTGCGATATTTTGCAGGTTGGATTGATCTGCTTGAGCATTTTGTCTATCATAAGTAACGTTTTGGCCTTCTTTATAGCCTTTGGATGCCATGCCGTCTACAAAGCCTTTGTTTGCAGCGTCAAGAGCAGCGTGTTCAACTAATTGAACGATACCAACGCTAACTTTAGCGTCTTTTTTAGCTTCTTTCTTTTCGCCGCCGCAGCCTGCCATTAAGCCCATAGCCAAGGTAAGCATTACGCCTGCGGTCAACATTTTCAATTTTTTGCTTTTCAAAGTAAACATGTTATATCATCCTTCCATATACAAATTAAGCATTCCGTCTCCTAAATCTTTAGCGGATAGTTACATTTTATTACTTTATTTCTCAGTTGTAAACAAAATTTTAATTTTTTGTTCACAACTTTAGTAAACAAAAATTCACTGTACAGAAATTAACACTTTTGCTAATTTTGTACAGTGAATTATAGTTTTTACAAGACTTTTTCTAAAGTCACATATTATTTTTTAAAGTAAGGAGTGTAGCAGGGAGCGTTCCAGTATTCCAAAAGCTCTTCATTCATACGGGCAATGCAAATTTCAAAGCCTGCCATTTCTTGAACGGTCATCAGCTCGCCAACATGGCTAGCTACGATTTCAATGTTCTTTTCATTTAAGTATGCGTAAGCACTACGGAAAACTATCAGCTGTTCCATCAGGCTTGTCGCACCGCTACCACTAACAATTACCAAAAGCTTTTCTTCCGGAAGCACGTTAAGGTCTTCCAACAACGCGTCAAGCATCAAGGCAACTGTTGCTTCCGCAGTTTGCATAGGTTTGGCATTACCTTTTTCACCGTGCAAGCCTACGCCCACTTCCATACAACCAGCTGCCACTTGGGCAATTTCCATACCAGTTGCAGGATTAGTAGCGCCACTTGCCGCAACGGCTAAGCTTGCCATATTATCTGCAAAGCTTTGGGCGATGGCAGTAACTTCTTCCAAAGATTTACCTGCGAGGGCAGCAGCACCGGCAATTTTGTACAAGGGCACACAGCCAACCATACCTCTACGGTTGTGCGCTTCCTCACGACTTGCGTTGGCAATATCTTCCTGCACCACAATCTTTGTTACGTTAAGGCCAAGCTTTTCTGCTTGCTTCATAGTAAGATTGGAAGCCAAAATATCGCCTGCGTGATTAAGCACCACCAGCAAAACACCGTGACCTTTATCCGCAAGCTTGATTGCTTCAATGCACGCTTGAGGTCCGGGCGCAGCAAACACGTCACCAACTACGGCAACGTCTACCATACCCTCGCCAACAAAACCACAAAAAGCAGGCTCGTGACCACTGCCACCCAAGGTTACAATAGTAACACGGTCAGCTTCTGTA
>CALCUU010000020.1 GCA_937906915.1 uncultured Phascolarctobacterium sp.
CCCAATTCCAGCATATTCAAAATGTTAGTGTAAGAGAGCTCGTATTGCAGAGTAAAGCCAACGATGTCACATTCAGCCAAGGTCTTCTCGGTTTCCAAAGTGCGCAGGGGAATGTTACGTTCACGCATCTTGGCTTCCATATCAATCCACGGAGCGTAAACGCGTTCAGCTTGCACACCTGCTTCCTTATTCAAAAGGTGGTACAAAATCTTAAAGCCCAAATAGCTCATGCCCACTTCGTACACGTCGGGGAAAGCAAGGGCAATGGTTACTTCTGTTTCTTCCGCAGGCTTAATAATGCTGCCGAACTCGCCGCCAGTATAACGGGCAGGCTTTTGCACACTGCTTAATATGTCAATGGTCAATTCTTTTTCCATCATATCCTCCTTAAAATTGCAACTTTTGGTCACTTACTCTTATATTTAGCAACAACGCTATGAGCATTGTATTTGTCAAAAGCGAGCTTACACCGTAGCTTAAAAATGGCAGGGGCACACCGGTTACAGGCATAATGCCAATGGTCATACCAATATTTACCATAATGTGGAACATAAACATAGAGGTTACGCCCACTGCAAGCAAGGTTCCGAAATCATCTTCCGCGTTTAAGGCAATGGTAATGCCACGCCAGATGATGATGAAGTACATTAAAATTATAAAGGCAGCGCCAACGAAGCCAAACTCCTCACCTACTACGGCGAAAATAAAGTCCGTATGGTTTTCCGGCAAAAAGTTCAGCTGACTTTGAGTTCCCTCTAACCAGCCTTTACCAAACAAGCCACCGCTACCAATGGCAATCTTAGATTGAATTACGTGGTAGCCACTGCCGTAAGGGTCAAGCTCCGGATTTAAGAACACGCGGATACGATTCTTTTGGTAATCCTTCAGGACAAAACGCCATATCAGAGGCATCAAGGAAACCACCAAAGTCGTACACCAGACGAACCATCTAATCTTAAATCCACTTACAAAAATCATTCCCAGTAAAATCGCCATAAAGGTCAAGGAAGTTCCCAAGTCCGGTTGCTTCAAGACCAAAACGAAAGGAATAAAGATGTAAATAAAAACAGGAATATAATCCTTAAAATCTTCCAACCATTCAATACGCTTTTCCATAAAGGCAGCCAAGCAAATTATGAGGAACACCTTGGCAAATTCAGAGGGCTGTACCGTAAAACCACCAATCTGAATCCAACGCTGTGCCCCCAGCTGGGTATGTCCAAAAAGCATAACCGCAACTAAAAGCAATACATTAAAGATGTAAAAGGGAGTAGCGTAATTTTTTAGGATGCGATAATCGAAACGCAAGGTACACATTGCAAAAATAATCGCAATGAGCATAAAGGTGCTTTGGCGACTAAAATGCCAAGATTTACCGGTGCTCATGGCAAATGAATGGGTGGCGCTATCAATAAGCCCCAAGCCACAGCCCATCAAAACAAGCACTGCAAAAATCAGCCACCAGTCTAAATTTCGTAGAATGCGCTTCACTTTAGGCTACTCCTTTCTTAAAAATCAATCTTTTTCTTTAGCTTCGTCTTTTTTCTTTTTAGATTTCTTCTTTTTATCTGACTTGGACTTTTTATTTTTGTCCTGGTCTTTTTTAGATTGCAATTCTTTTTTCAGCTCGCGTTCAGCTTCTACCTTAGCTTTTTTCAAAGCTTCTTGAGCCTGCTTATCAGCAAGAGCTTCTTTTTTCATACGCTCTGTTTTTTCAGCCAAGGCTTTTTGAGCAGCAGCAACACGTGCCATCGCTTCCAATTCTTCCTTAGTAGGTTCAGGCGGGAGCAAGCCCTTGCTTCTGAAAAATTCTTCAAAGGCTTCGTAAACTATAGGTCCGGCAGAGGAGCTACCGTAACCACCCTGTTCAACAATGGCAACCACTACAAGCTCCGGTTCTTCCACAGGGCCGTAGGCAACAAACAAACCATGGTCACGTCCGTGGGGGTTTTCTGCTGTACCCGTTTTACCTGCAACCTTTTTAGGCAAGCTTGCAAAGTAGGAAGCAGTACCGCCTTCTTCCGTAGTGGCACTCATACCGTCGCGCATATAGTCGATAGTACGTTGGGAAACATCAATGTGCTTACTTTCGTTACGCTCCGGCTTGCCAAAAAACGTTCCGTCAGGATTAAGGAAGCTATCTACTAAATAAGGCTGATGCTTAATACCACCATTCGCAACACAGCTGAGCATTACTGCCAGCTGCAAGGGGGTAGAAAGGTTAAAGCCTTGTCCGATGGCAGCGTTAAAGGTATCGCCCAAACGCCAGCCCTCGTTCCAAATATCCATCTTAACCTGCTTGGAAGCAACAAGCCCACTGCTTTCGCCCTCAAGGTCTATGCCTGTAGGAGCACCAAAGCCGTAGATACGTGCGTATTTGGCAATGGCGTCAATGCCAACACGATAACCAAGCTCGTAAAAATATACGTTATCACTCATTGCCAAGCCTTTGATAAAGCTTAGCCAGCCTAAAACTTCGCCACCTGCATTACCCATGGTGGGAACAAGGGGGTGAAAGCCTCCGTCATAAATAAGCTCATTAAGCTGTACCTTGTTCAACTCAAAGGCTGCACTACCGGTTACAATCTTAAAGGTAGAACCGGGAGGGTACTCACCGTTGATTGCTTTATTATTCAAGGGGAAGTTAGGGTCGTTGTTGATGAAGATAGGTGATAAGCATGAAAGTAAATGAATTTTCTAAATTGATTGGAATTCCTGACAGCAAGATTCGATATTATGATCGCAAAGGG
>CALCUU010000021.1 GCA_937906915.1 uncultured Phascolarctobacterium sp.
AATGATATCGTCCGTAATGCCACGGTTGTGTAAATATTTCAAAGCAGCGCTACCGTAAGGCGTCTTGGTTAAACACGCCTGGTAAAATCTTGCTGCCAGCTCATTAGTTTCAATAACCTGCTTTGCCTTTTGCTCACGGGCAATTTCCGCAGCAGTCTTTTGACGTTCAGGAATGGGAATACCATACTTATTCGCCAAAAACTTTACTGCCTCCATAAAATTGCAGTTTTCACTCTTCATTATGAATTTGAAAACGTCGCCACCCTCATGACAGCCAAAGCAGTAAAACAAATTCTTCTCTTCGTCAACAGTAAAGGAAGGCGTCTTCTCTCCATGAAAGGGACAGCACCCCCAATGCTTTCTACCGCGTTTCTTGAGTGGCACATATCCGGAAACAACTTCGACAATATCTGCGCTATTGCGAACCTGCTCCTTAAATTCACTTAATTCCACACTCATAAAAACACTCCTGACGTAATACTTACCTTATTTATTATTCCCTAAAGATATATAAAATCCTCTTTTTTCACCAAAACTTCTTATTTATGTTGCCCAAGAAGTTGCTACCCGCACAAAAAAATACTATAATGGTGGTTACGAGGTGACTCAAATGAAGAAATTTTTATTAGCAATCTTAATGCTAGTCCTCTTGCCCGTAATGTGTTTTGCTGCAGAGCCCACCGCTTCTACCCACAAAACATCCAAAGGCAATGACGTAGTTATCCAAAGCGATATCCGCACCTTTGATATTTTAAAGGGCGTTTACGATTTAAAAGGCAATGTTTTTGTACAGCTTCCTGCCCGCGACAAAACTCTTACCATTAAGGGCGATAGAACAGCGGTACATCTTTATAAAATGGAAGTACACGGCAAAGGCAACATCAATTTAATTTACGACGATTTAGATTTTAAATGCGATGCTGTTGACGTGTACCACAAGGCAAGAACTGCCTACGTTGTAGGAAACATAAACTTCCTCCACGATAAAACTAAAATCACCGCCAATAAAGGCGAGTTCAACTGGAAAACCAAGCTTGCCACCTTTGAAGGCAACGTACTGGTTAATGGCACTCCCCACAATGGCAAAGTAACCTATAACGTAATCGAAAAGAAAATACTCAACTAAAACTTAAAGAGGCTGTCCAAACGGACAACCTCTTAATTTTTTGCTTAGTTTTCGCCGTAGCGTTCTTGATTTTTCTTAACGTATTCCAAAATCATACCGGCAGTTTCTTCGATTGCACGGTTAGAAACGTTAATAATGGGGCAATGAATACGGCGCATAATTCCTTTTGCGTATTCAAGCTCTTCACCAATGCGTTTAACGTCTGCGTAAACAGCATCATCAGACAAGCCCATGGTTTTCAGACGAGTAGAACGAATTTCGTTAAGCTTGTAGGGGTCAATCAAAAGACCAACAACCTTGTAGGGAGGAACCTTGAACAGTTCTTCAGGAGGAGCAAGCTCCGGAACCAAGGGAACGTTAGCAACCTTAATACGTTTATGAGCAAGATACATGGAAAGCGGAGTTTTAGAGGTACGGCTTACACCGATGATTACCACGTCAGCCTTCAAAAGACCCATGGGGTTCTTGCCATCGTCGTACTTAACTGCAAATTCTACAGCTTCCACCCGTTTGAAGTATTCGTGGTCCAAAGAGTGAATCAAGCCAGCTTGGTTACGAGGCAACATACCGGTAGCCTTTTCAATGGACTTAATCATAGGTCCCAAAACGTCAACCACTTGTACGTCAAGGGCAAGTGCTCTATCAGCAATGTGGTCGCGCAAATCAGGAGAAACAATGGTATAGCAAACAACAGCCTTATGATGAGCTGCTTCTTCTAAAACTTTATCAATTTGTGCTTTATCTCTAACGTAAGGCACACGAGTAATATCAAATTTTTCTTCGATGAATTGGCTAACAGTAGCCTTTACAACAGATTCAGCAGTTTCACCGATGGAATCGGAAACAGCATAGATGATGGGATTATTCTTCACTCTTGTAGTGCCCTCCTTTGCCTTCTGCCAAATCAACCAGCAGACGTGTAAAATTAGTTTTAGTTATGCGTCCAACTACTTCGTAGCTACGTTTACCAACATTTACGGAGCGCACAACGGGCAAGCTATCAATCTCGTTATCAATAATCTTGCGTGCAGCTGCAGCAACAGATTCCTCTTCTGTAGCCACAATAATTTTGGATAAAGGGGTCATTGCCATAACTACAGGCAAATTGTGCAAATCAGCATTGTTAATTGCTGCCTTGAGTAAATCCTTACGAGATACTACACCTGTCAAAAGACCAGCCTCGTCCAAAATAAAAACGGAGCCTACGTCTTCCAAAAACATTGTCACGATTGCTTCATAAGCGCTTTTTTCGTGACCAATAACAATGGGAACTGATTGTAAATCCTTAACACAAATGCTGGAGATTTCTTCCATAAGCATGCCTAAGGTATTCTTGCCAGTATAGTAATAACCTACCTTGGGACGTGCATCTAAAATACCGCCCATGACTAAAATTGCTAAGTCGCTACGCAAAGCGGCTCTGGTAACATTTAAGCGTTCTGCAATATGTTCACCGGTAATAGGTCCGTCTAAGCGTACAATCTCAGCAATACGTTTTTGCCTAATGCTTAATGCTATGATGCTCACACCCTTTCCAACAATTTCCAAATATAGTGTATACTATTGAGCCACTTTTTTCAACACGTGGTCATAAATATTTTTGAAAGCTTTGGGAAGAGAATTGTGCAACATTCGAGAAAATGTTATAATTTATATAG
>CALCUU010000022.1 GCA_937906915.1 uncultured Phascolarctobacterium sp.
TTTGATTAAAATTCCGTTGGCAGCTCCTCGTCCGGTACCAACCATAATGGCGGTGGGAGTTGCCAAGCCCAAAGCGCAGGGACAGGAGATTACTAAGACGGAAATTCCGATGGCAAGAGCGAATTCCAGATTATAGCCTAAGCAAATCCAAGTTGCCGCCGCAAAGACCGCAATGGTAATTACCACAGGAACAAAAATTCCGCTAATCTTATCTGCCATTTTGGCAATGGGAGCTTTGGAAGAAGTTGCTTCGTCAACAAGAGCGATAATCTTAGCCAAAGTTGTGTGCTCGCCAACAGCAGTGGCGCGCATTTTAAAGTAACCACTCTTGTTAATAGTGCCACCTGTAACCCTGTCGTCCACGTGTTTTTCCACAGGAATGCTTTCGCCGGTAATGGCAGCTTCGTCAAGAGCACCACTGCCTTCGATGATAACTCCGTCTACGGGAACGGTAGCGCCGGATTTTACAATCAAGATGTCGCCAGTGATTACTTCTTCCACAGGAATCTCGCCCTGCATTCCGTGGCGTTCCACAAGGGCAGTTTTGGGAGCAAGGTTCATCAGCTTGGTGATTGCTTCGCTGGTACGGTTCTTAGCACGAGCCTCCATAAATTTACCCATGGTGATGAGGGTTAAAATCATGGCGGCGGATTCAAAATATAAATCGTGGGAGAAACGGTGCACCAGTTCCATATCACCGTGACCGAAGCCGTAAGCAATCTTGTAAATTGCATAAACCCCGTACACAAAGGCAGCACTACTGCCGATGGCGATAAGTGAATCCATATTGGGAGCCCTATTCCACAAATTCTTGAAGCCGTTTTCAAAATACTTAATGCCAATGAGCATAACGGGAATGCTCAAAAGCAATTGGGTAAGCCCGTTGATGAGAGCATTTTCCATTCCGAGGAAAATGTCGGGTAGGGGCCAGCCCATCATTGCGCCCATGGAAATGTAGAAAAGTGGCAGGGTAAAGACCATGGACCAGATGAATCTTTGCTTCATAGCCTGCATTTCTTGGGCAGCGGTGTCTACGGGCTTCGCTTTAGCTTGGTTTTGCTGAGCGTGAATACTTGCGCCGAAGCCAAGCTTTTCTACTTTGGCGATAATATCTTCTGCGGAGATTACGCCTTCGTCAAAAGTGACGTGCATATTATTTTTTAACAGGTTGACGTTAATTTCTTCAACGCCTTTTTGCTTGCCGACGACTTTCTCGATACGAGAGGAGCAGGCCGAACAGTGCATACCAGTAATATCAAACTTTAACTTCTTCATATAAAGCCTCCTTTCGTTAGCTTTCAATGAAATTATAACATAAATCTATATTGCGAGAAAAACTCAACTGTAAATTTTGCGTAGCAGGAAAAAAGTTTTTGTCGCAGAATTATTTAAGTAGGTAAGTTTGTGGCAAAGTAACACGCCACGTAAAATAAGTTAGCAAAATTATTTGGAGGTAATTTTATGAATTGCGCATTCTGCAAACATCGTAACTGCTACGTTAAAGAACAAAACTGCACTCGTTATTCTAAAGAAGAAGCTGCTGCCCTCTACACTGAAGAGGACGTTAAAATTATGCAAGCTGCTGCTGCAACAGAAACCCGTAACTATTTGAAAATGACCCGCTTGGAGGAGAGCCTTTTCTTCATTCAACAAATGGGCTACAAAAAAATCGGTATTGCTTTCTGCATCGGCTTGGCAAACGAAGCTAAGTTCTGCGCTCAATATTTTAAAAACGCAGGTATCGAAGTAGAATCCGTGTGCTGCAAAAACTGTTCCATTGACAAGAGCATTTGGGAACTGGAAAAAATTAAACCCGGTCAACACGAAGCAATGTGCAATCCTAAAATGCAAGCTCAACTGATGAATGACGCTAAAACTGAAATGAACTTTATCGTTGGCTTGTGCGTTGGTCACGATATGATTTTCACCAAGCATAGTGAAGCTCCCGTTTCCAGCCTCATTACTAAAGATAGAGTGCTTGCCAACAATCCTGCAGGCGTAGTTTACAGCCGTTACTGGAGAAGAAAACTGGGTATCTTGGAAGAAGGTACTGTGTAAAAATGAAAAAGACCGTAGCGTTCTTAGTGAACGTTACGGTCTTTGTGCTTTAGTATGAAGTTACTCCTCTTCCTTTTCGGCAGCTAGCTTTTGCAAAAGGACAACGTGCTCGTTATGACTAAGGACGTAGATGAAGTCCCCTGCCATAATTTTAGTGTCGCCTGCGGGAACAAGCTGTTCCTCGCCACGCTTGATGTCTACAAGCAAGGTGTGAGGAGGCCATTTGATATCTTTAACCAATTTGTTTTCGATGGGGCTACCACTGCACACGGCAAGCTCAGTAATATTGCGTTGTTCCATCAGCTCTGGTTCGGGAGTTGCCTTGTTCAAAGTGCGGTTAAGCAGTTCTTCGTAAATGGGCTTGCTCTTGCACAGCTCTGCTACGACGAAGGCAACCATGGCGGCGATGGAAAGGGCAAGCAAATGTTGGTAGGAAGCAGTCATTTCCATAATCAAAACTGTGCCTGTAATGGGGGCACGCACGGACGAGGAGAACAGTGCTGCCATACCGATGACGATAATATTGGAAGCGTAGGCTGGGTCAATCCAACCAAGGCTAATCAAAACATTACTGCAAATGCTACCGCACAGTGCACCGATAACAAGCATAGGGAGGAAGAAGCCACCGGGAACTCCGCAACCGTAGCTTATCAAAGTAAAGAGCAATTTGCCAACGAGGAACAGAAGCAAAAGTTGCAGGGAAACTGGTGTGCTGGAGATGGTGTTGATGAGCTGATTACCACCGCCCAAAACTTCGGGGAGGAAGTAGCCCAAGACACCTGCGGTTAAAAGGGCGAAGGTAATTTTATGGACGGGCTTTTTGAAAAGGGGCAGTGCGTAAAATTTAGGAACGCCTAACAAGCCTTTGTTAAAGAGCACGCCACACAAACCAACTACGAGAGCAACTAGTACTACAATTCCGTAATAGTTGATGGGCAAGAGGGGCAGGTCGGTGAACTCGAAGATAGTCGCTCTGCCGAAAAGTGCGCGGGAGACTACTGTCGCCGTCATTGCTGCTGCCATACAGGGAAGCAGTACTACGATGGAAAAGTTGCGGTGCAATTCTTCCAAAGCAAAGATTACGCCGGCAAGGGGAGCGTTGAAGGCTGCAGCCAAACCTGCACTGGCACCGCTGGTCATAAGGTAACGCTCTTCCATACGAGTGCGCTTGAGCATTCGGCTTACGCCTTGGGCTGCCACGGCACCAAGTTGAATGGAGGGACCTTCGCGACCAAGGGAAAGACCAGCGCCAATACCCAAGATGCCTGCGGTTAATTTTACCCACAGGATGCTGAACCAACGCATTTTAATCAAACCGAGGATTGCACCTTTAACTTGGGGAATACCACTGCCTGCGGCGAGGGGTTCAATTTTATTAAGCTTATCCAAAACGTAGGCGAGTGCTACCAAGCAGCAGAACCACGCCACGCTGTAAGTCCAATCTGCGGTGGTAAGGTATTTGTAAAAAATTCCACGGAAGTGTTCTACTTCGTGCAGTGCGTAGCGGAAGAAGCAGATTACTAATCCAGAGAAAATGCCAATCAAAATACCTTCAGCAAATAGGCGCAAGCGAAAGTTGTGCCAATGGCTGAGCGATTTATAGGTATTCATTACTTGATACGTAGATTTCATCTAATCACTCCCGGATAATCACCGCGGCTAATGGCAATTTCGTAGCCAATTTCTGCAAGCTGTTTGCGGAGTAGGGCAATGCCTTCCGCAGCTTCACTGCCGCTGTGCTTTTTGTTGTCGTAAAGATTATATTTGTCGCGCACGTTTTGTGGCGAAAGGTTAGGCATAATTACATTGGCGCCTGCCAAAATTCCCTGTTGATGTCCGTCGCTGAGCAAAGTGTTCAAGGCGGTGGTGGCAGGGATAAGTGCTTGGGGCAGGAGCAGTCTTATAATGGAAAGAAGTTTCAAGGTCAGCTTGGCGCTACCAGCTTCATATTCGCCAAAGGGAGTGTCCTTATGGGGAATGAAGGGACCGATGCCAACCATGTGAGGGTTAAATTTTTTAAGGAAGAGTAAATCTTCCACAAGGTTTTCTAATTTTTGGAAAGGGGAGCCTACCATAAAGCCTGTGCCAACTTGGTAGCCAAGGCTTTTTAAATTTTGCAGGCATTCCAAACGAGTAGCAAGCTTTAGCTCCGCAGGGTGAAGCTTTTCGTAATGGTCACTGCTTGCCGTTTCGTGACGGAGCAAGTAGCGATCCGCCCCCGCTTCGTACCACATCTGGTAAACTTCGGGGGAACGCTCTCCGGCGGACAGGGTTACTGCGCAATCGGGGTGTTGCGTTTTAATGAGTGCAACTACTTCTGCCAAGCCCTTGTCGTCGTAGGCGAAGTCTTCCCCGCCCTGCAAAACGAAGGTACGCAAGCCAAGCTGGTAGCCTGTGGCGCAACATTCTAAAATTTCCGCAGGGGTCAGGCGGTAACGGGAAGCGTTTTTATTACTGCGACGTATTCCGCAATAGAGGCAATCGTTTTTGCAAAAATTGCTGAACTCGATAAGTCCACGCAAATAAATTTTGTTGCCAAAGGTTTTTTGCGCCTGCGCCTGTGCCTTTTGACGTAAAGCTTCATTTATATATGGGTCTTCGCAGGTAAGCAAAGTCAAAAGCTCTGGGCTGGTTGCTGTATGTTCTTGTGATAATTTATCAATAATTTCAATGGGGGTTAACATAAAAGCCTCGTATCTTTCCTGTGCAATATTATAGCACATTTGCCAATCTGCAAAAGTATTTTGTAAGGGATTATGAAAATAAATGCAAGCGACAAACTTGACAAGAAAGAACTGCGGTTTTACAATGAAGGTACAATTTAATATTGTCGGGGAGCTTATAAATAGGCTGAGAGGAAGTTGGGAACTTCGACCCGTGAACCTGATATGGGTAATGCCAACGTAGGGAAATGTTTTTGGATTAGTGGAGCTACGTGGTAGCTCCTTTTTTATTGCGCAAAGGGTTCAGGACAATTTAATATGCAGGAGCGTTTGCTCCGGGAGTGATTGACTAAAGTTCATGAAGGGGTGCACCACCGCGGGTGCAGGTCCTTGGTGAACTTTTTTGTTTTTCAGGGCTATTATATGCAAAATTTATTGTTTGCCGCAACACTCAAACGCTACGTTCCTTTTAGTATGAAAATATCGCTGTCCACACGTTCGCGTCCAAGAAAACTGCAAGTTTGTAGAAATCACAGCTCATAGTGTGGACGGGCGCGCTATTTTCTTGAATCTGTGTCACTGCTTATTTCGAATTGTTGCTTGCAAACAAATAAATTTTGCCATCAAAGGTTATTCGTGAGAAAAAGGAGGTCAGAAAAATGAAAGTCAACGGAGAACAAATAATTTTATCCAAGAAAATCCTATTAGCCGATTTTTTACAAAACGGTGGATTCGTTCCGGAAAAAATTG
>CALCUU010000023.1 GCA_937906915.1 uncultured Phascolarctobacterium sp.
AGCTGCATCCGTACTTTTGACGGTATGTTTACTACGGAAGAAGTTTCTGCAAAGGTTGGTATTTCTCGTGTTTCCATTCGTAAGTATTTGGAATTCCTGAAAACCTTACGTTTGCTCAAACTTGACCTTCACAGAGGTTCTGTTGGTCGTCCCGTTTACAAATATTTATGTATTGATAAGCAAAGCGATGTACTGAACGTTTATATACAATAGCTTTGCGGTTAGAGGTTAATAATGCAAATTAAAGAGCCGATAAAGATACTGGATATTCCTATTCATCCTTTTACAATGGGTGAGGCAGTTTCTGCATTGGAAGAAAGTATTACAAACGGCACCCAAGCATTTGTCGTTACTGCTAACGCTGAAATAATTATGATGTGTCAGCAAGATGATGAGTATAAAAAAATTGTCTCGAATAGTGCTGAAATAGTTTTGCCTGACGGCGCAGGTGCAGTGTGGGCAGGTAGGCATTTAGGTTATAAAGTTCCTGAACGTGTGGCAGGCTTCGACCTGTATTGCCAATTGCTTAGCCAAGCAGCAAAAAAAGGCTACAAGGTATACTTCTTTGGCGGTTCTCCCGGTATTGCGGAAGCTGCCAAGGCTAAATCTGAAGAGCTTTACCCCGGCGTACAAATCGTAGGCTGTCGTAACGGTTACTTTAAAGAAGAAGAAAGCCTTGATATAATTAAAGCCATCAATGCTTCCGAAGCAGATATTCTTTTTGCTGCATTAGGTGCACCCAAGCAGGAGAAGTGGCTCGAACGTTACCGTGACCAGCTGAAACCTAAGGTTTTGATGGGCATAGGTGGTAGCTTCGACGTCTTCGCAGGTAAAATGGAGCGTGCACCCAAATGGATGCAAGATGCTTCCTTGGAATGGCTCTTCCGTCTTTACAAGCAGCCTAGTCGTTTTATGCGAATGATGGCTTTGCCTAAGTTTGTATTAAAGGTAGTATTCTGTGGTAAAAAAGCGTAATTTTATTTTAAACCACAGTTTTTGCTGTCTAGGCAACAATAAATAGACAAGAAGACAAGTTTGTACTATAATAATGTGATGGAATATGAAGTTCCATCACATTATTTTTACCTGTTGGAAGAGAGGCTTCATTATGGTTATTGTTAAGGATGGTTATCCGATTATATTCAGCGTACTTGCAATTACGCTTGCTACATATTTCTTCTGCGGTCCCATGTGGGCTGTTATTCCCGGAGTATTGACTTTATTCTTTTTGTGGTTCTTCCGTAATCCCACTTCTTTGCCGCCTTATGATCCCACTGTGCTTTATTCTCCTGCCCATGGTACCGTAATGGCTATTGAAGATATTTTTGATGATGAATATCTGAATGAACCTGCGACTAAAGTTACTATTTTCCTTTCTGTATTTGACGTACACGTTAACCGTAGCCCTATTGACGGTGAGATTAAGTATCAACGTTATACCTGCGGTCAATTTGTACCTGCATATAAAAAATCTGCTTCCTTTGAAAATGAACGCCATGCCATTGGCTTGGACAACGGTCGCATCCGCGTACTGGTAAGCCAAGTTGCTGGTCTTTTGGCGCGTCGTATTGTATCTTGGGTAACCCTTGGTAATAAAGTTCAACAAGGTGAATGCTACGGTATGATTAAATTTGGTTCCAGTACTGAGCTGGTTGTACCTAAAAATGTAGAAATCACTGTTAAGAAATACCAAAAGGTTACCGGTGGTGTTACCATCGTGGGGAGGATTAAGGACTAATGAATTATAAGCTTCGTAGACTGGTGCCCAATAGCATCAGTTCACTGAGCCTTGTTTTAGGCGTTTTATCCATCTTTAAATCTATGGAAAATGATTTTTTCCACGCTGCTTTGTTTATCGTTTTGGCAATGATTGCTGACTCTATGGACGGTCGTGCTGCACGCTTCTTGGGAGTAGCAGGTGGACGCTTCGGTATCGAAATGGACTCCCTTTGTGACCTTGCTTCCTTTGGTGTTGCGCCTGCCATTATGATTTACCAATATGGTATGACCGAGCTTGGAATGACCGGTATGATTATCGCTTCCTTCTTCACCATTGGTGGTGCGTTGCGTTTGGCACGCTTCAACTGCAATGTAGATGATGTTAAAGGTTACTTCCAAGGTATGCCCATTCCTGCTGGTGCCTGCTGCTTGGCAACCTTCGTGCTTTCCAACTATCAAGCAAGCCCTTGGTTTGTAGCAGCCTTGACCTTTGGTGTAGCAGTTATTATGTACAGCGAAGTGAAGTATCCTGACTTCAAAGGCAAAGGCAATCCGATGTTCCTTGCTCCTTGTGTTGTAGCTGCTGCTATTGGTGGGTTTATGTTGTACCAAACTCCCAGTGCTTATCCTTTCGTTGCTATGTTTACCTATACCATTGCTGGCGTAATCAATTTCTTCTACGCTTTGGTGATGGGCAAATAATGAAATAGCTTTTCTGACCGATTGACTACTCTAGTTAATCGGTCATTCTTTATTTTGAACGCTAAATATGGTATGATATATTAGAAAATTTGTGAGCGCTCTGCGTTCGTTCAAAAGATAAATTTATAATTAAGGAGGAAGCTATAATGCGTAAGATTGCTATTATTGGCGGAACCGGAATTTATGATGCAGATTTTTTAGAAGGCTTTGAAAGTAAAATTATTGATACTCCTTACGGACAAGCTGCCTGCAAAATTGGCGAGCTGTATGGTAATGAAGTTGTATTTATCACTCGTCACGGTGTTAATCACAGCACACCGCCTCATAAAGTAAATTATCGTGCTAACATTTGGGCACTTAAAAGCTTAGGCGTACAAGAAATTTTTGCAACCACTGCTGTTGGTTCCTTGAACCCGGAGATGAAGGCAGGACACTTTGTTGTGTGCGACAACGCTCTTGATTTTACTAAGAGTCGTATCAACACCTTCTATGATGATGATTATCGTGGCGTTGCTCACGTAGACGTTACCAGTCCGTACTGTCCGGTGCTGCGTGCCAAAGTAATTGATATCCTCAAAACTATGGATATTCCTTTCCATCCGACTGGCACCTACGTTTGCACTGAAGGTCCTCGTTTTGAAACTGCTGCTGAAATTAAAATGTTTGCTATGCTGGGCGGTGACTTGGTTGGTATGACTAATATTCCCGAAAGCATCCTTGCTCGCGAAGCAGAAATGTGCTATACTACCGTTTCCATCGTAACCAATATGGCTGCAGGCATTTCTCCTACGCCTTTGACTCACAGCGAAGTTGTTGAAGAAATGGGCAAGAGCATTTCTAAAATGCAAGACCTCATTGTAGAATTCATTAAATACGATGGTATCGTAGACACCGTTTGTAAATGCAACACTGCCATGGCAGAAGTTGGCGGTTTTAAACTGTAAGGAAGTGCTAAGATGATTGATACAATGCGTTGGGAGAATGGCAAGCTAATTCTCCTTGACCAAACGAAGCTTCCTCAAGCTACGGAGCTTATCACCTGCGAAGATTACAGGCGAGTAAAGGTTGCCATTAAACGCTTGGAAGTTCGTGGTGCTCCTGCAATCGGAGCTGCCGCAGGCTTTGGCATGGTGCTTGGTGCAATGGAAGCGGCAAAGCGTCCTGACTTTTTAGGAACGCTTAACAAAATTAAAGATGACCTTATCAGCGCTCGTCCTACTGCCGTAAATTTGGAGTGGGCTGCGAAAAAGGTATATGCTCTCGCAGTGAAGCTTAACGGTGAGGAGCTTGCTCCTTTTAAAATTATTGCAGAGCTGGAAAAATTAGCTGTTAAGATTTACAACGATGACATTGCCATCAACAAGAAGATGGGTGAGTACGGGGCAGAAGTTTTGCCGGAAAACACCGTGCTCTTGACCCACTGCAATGCAGGCGCACTTGCTACCTGCGGTTGGGGTACTGCTCTCGGAGTTGTGCGTGAGGCGCATAAACAAGGCAAGCTGAAAATGGTTTACGCAGATGAAACCAGACCTCTTCTGCAAGGCGCACGTCTCACTGCCTACGAGCTTTGCGAGGATAATATTCCTGTTACCGTCATCACCGATGGTATGGCAGCGTGGACAATGAAAACCAAAGGCATCAATGCTGTCGTAGTTGGCGCAGATAGAATTGCTGCTAACGGAGATACTGCTAATAAAATTGGTACTTATGGTGTGGCTCTGGCGGCGAAGGCACACGGTGTGCCTTTCTACATTGCAGCACCTACTAGTACATTTGATTTCACTCTCACAAGTGGTGAGCAGATTCCCATAGAAGAACGTAGTGGTGACGAGGTGAAACGCTTCCGCAGTGAAACAACAGCTCCTGATAAAGCGTTAACCTTTAACC
>CALCUU010000024.1 GCA_937906915.1 uncultured Phascolarctobacterium sp.
TTAGAATGTAATTTAATAAAGAAATATCGTCCCCGCTACAATATAATGCTCAAGGACGATAAGACATATCCCTTTTTGAAGGTGACGGTCAACGAGGACTTCCCTCGAATTTATGTGACCCGTCGTCAAATGCGGGACGGTGCCAAATATTACGGACCTTACGCTGACGTGGGGGCGATGCACGATACGGTGAAGCTTCTTCGCAGCATGTTCCCTCTGCGTACCTGTCGCAAGATGAACCCGGACAGACCTTGCCTTAACTATCACATCAAGCGTTGCCTTGCTCCCTGCGCAGGCTACGTTAGTCGTGAAGAATATGGCAATATGATTAAGTCCGTGTGCATGGTGCTGGACGGAAGAACTACGGAGCTGGAGCGTGACCTCAAGCGCCGCATGCAGGAGGCTGCGGATAATTATGCTTTTGAAGAGGCGGCGCGCTTGCGTGACCAGTTGCAGGCAGTAACTCGCCTTAATGAACAGCAAAAGGCAGTTACGGGCAGTGGCGGCGATATGGACGTCATTGGCTTTGCCAAGGATACTACGGGCATTTGCCTGCAGATATTCTTTGTGCGTAAGGGTAAGCTCATTGGTCGCGACAACTTCTTTTTGCCCGACGGTGGCGAGGCAGAAGAGGAAGTAATGTCCGCTTTTGTGAAGCAGTACTACAACGAGGCAACCTTCATTCCCAAAGAGATTGTTGTTCCCTATTTGCCTGACGAAGAGGAAAAACAGCTTATCGAAATTTGGCTGGCAGATAAAGCAGGTCGTAAGGCAGAACTTATTTTGCCCCAACGTGGTGTGAAGCGGGAGCTTCTCTCCCTTGCCAACGATAACGCTAAAAAATTACTGGAAGAACGCTTGCGTAAGGGAAGCCTTTCCTTGAAGGATGACCTTGCCGCAGCAGAAGAATTGCAACTGGCGCTTGCTTTGCCTAATCCCTTGGAACGTATGGATTGCTTTGATATCTCTCACACTCAAGGTAGCGAAACCGTTGCTTCCATGGTTGTGTTCCGTAACGGTAGCATCAGCAAGAAGGATTACCGCAAATATAAAATTGTTTCTGCGGAAGGCAAGCCTGACGATTTCAAATCTATGCAAGAGGTTGTGTACCGTCGTTACAAGGATTACGAGGATTTGCCAAGCTTGGTAGTAATTGATGGTGGCAAAGGTCAGCTGAGCTCTGCCCTTGAGGTTATTCGTGGCTTGGGCTTGCACGATTTGCCTGTTGTGGGTTTGGCGAAGCGGGAGGAAGAAATTTTTATCCCCGGTCAAAGTGAAAGTATTTTGCTGGATAGGGATAGTGCTTCCCTCCATTTAATTCAACGTATCCGCGACGAAGCACATCGTTTTGCAATTACCTTCCACCGCAAGCTGAGAGGGAAGCGTAATCTTGTTTCCGTGCTTGACCACGTGGAGGGCATTGGTCCTAAGCGTAGGCAGGAGCTGTGGAAAAAGTTTAAGACACTTGATGCCATGAAGCAGGCAAGTGTGGAAGAGCTGGCTGCAGTTGAAGGAATGAACTATCCTGCGGCGCAAACTCTTTACGATTTTTTCCGGATGGAGCTTTTGGACAAGAAGGAAGCTTTACGCTAACATAAATTTTTCACACTTTACATATTGAAACGATAGATTATCTATGCTATAATAAAGGTGCAAAGAAAAGATAAGAGGTGAGTCCAATGAAAAAGTATATCTGTAATGTATGTGGTTATGTTTATGATCCCGAAGTAGGGGATCCGGATAACGGCGTTGTAGCCGGCACTGCTTGGGAGGACGTTCCTGCAGAGTGGGTTTGCCCTCTGTGTGGTGTAGGTAAAGACGATTTTAGTGAAGAAGCATAAGTAAAAATAAATATAACTAATGAGGCTCTGCGGTGTGCGCGGAGCCTTAAATTTTTTGTAGTATCTACATAACTCTTACTTACTACTAATTTAGGAATAAGGTAGCAAAGTTAAAACTTTGCTTGAACGCAGGGCAGAAGAAAAAAAGAAAAAGAAAAAAAGAAGATTTCACTAATAAACTTCAGTTGAGAACGAAAAAAGCGGAAAATTTTTTAGAAAGAGTTGAAAAATATGCTTTTATAAAATTTTTTTCCTCTTTTTGATTGCTTAACTGAAGTTTTATAGTGAGAGGGAATTTTTCTACACGCAAGAGTAGAATGGTGCACGTAAAGCTTGGGGGCAACAAGTATACACAATACATTTTGTGTAATTTAGTTTGCATAAGTTTTATATGGTATAATTAGATAATTTTATTTTAGGGAGGGGCTATTATGACAAAGTTTTCTGTTGCCGCTGTTGGCGATTTTATGTTAGTACAAAGAATACATCCTGAAGATAAAAGTGCATTAGCGATTAAGGAATTGATCGCTGATGCAGACGTGCGTTTCGTAAATTTAGAAATGCAAATCCACGATTTTGAAGTGTACCCTGCTTCCGAAAGTGGCGGTACTTGGGCAGCAGGTCGTCCTGCGGCGTTGGACGATTTGAAATGGATGGGCTTTAACCTTTTGGCTACTGCTACCAACCATTCTTTGGACTACGGTCAAGAAGGTTTGAAGAAAACCATTGAGCATTTGAACGCAAGAGATTTTGTTTACGCAGGCATTGGCAATAATCTTACGGAAGCAAGCATGCCTAAATATTTAGATACTCCCGAAGGCAGAGTAGGCTTTATTAGCACTTGCTCTTCCGGTCCTAATTGGAACATTGCTAGCAATCCCAGTGGTACCAATGTTGGTCGTCCCGGTATGAATATGTTGCGTTTTGACAGCGTTAACTATGTTTCTGCAGAAGATATGGAAACATTGAAAGCAATCGTTGAAAAAACTTATGTTAATGCCAACACCAATCTTTTAACTCGCGAAGGCTTCCTCAAGCCGTCTAAATATTATTCCGTTGGCAATGCTAAGTTTGACGTGGGTGAACCCGGTACCAACACTTACTGCAACGCCCGCGATTTAGAGCGTATCATTTCCTACGTGAAGGACGCTCGCCGTCAAGCAGATACTGTCCTCGTAAGTCACCACGGTCACGAAATGCGTGGTACTGATAAACAAAAGGCTGCTTCTTTCATGCACGATTACGCTCGTGCTTGTATTGACGCAGGTGCAGACGCTTTCTTAGGACATGGTCCCCACATTTTGCGTGGTATTGAAATTTACAAGGGCAAGCCTATTTTCTATTCCCTGGGAGACTTCTTCCTGCAAAATGATTCTGTGGAATGTCAACCGCCTGAGTTTTACGAAAAATATGGCGTAGACAGCTTCGCTCCTGTTTCCGAAGCCTTTGCTGCTCGTAGTGAAAACGATACCAAGGGCTTGATGCTTGACCGCTTGGCTTTGGAATCTGTAATCGTTAAGTTCAACATCGTTGACAATGTTATCAAAGAAGTTCTGCTTTATCCCATCACCTTGGGCTTGGATAAATCTCGCTCTCGCAAAGGTCGTCCGGAGCTGGCAGACGAAGAAAATGGTACTCGCATTCTGCAAGAGTTCCAAGGCTTGTGCGACGAATATGGAACCAAGATTATTATTGAAAAAGGTCTTGGCAAAATTATCCTCTAAAAAATAAAATTAGGCACACTATGTAGCGCTCGTTAATGGATTGCAGATAGTGTGCCTTTGTTTTTAGTTTTATTTTTCTACAATAGTGTACTCTTCCAAGGCTTGGAGCAGTTCGTTGGAATTAGCAGGGTGCTTTGCGCACAAATCTTGCAGTGCGGCGAAGTTCTTCAGCTCCTTGCCCCAAAGGAAGCAGTCGTCGTCATTATATGCAGCAACGACGATGGATTTCTTGCTGTCGCAGGGAGTTTTGCCCAAGTCGTCAGTGAGCATGATGTAAGCATCGTCAAAGTCCATACCGTACACAGTTATTTTTTCTTCGGGGGTATCGTCTTCCCAAAAGCCAAGTTTTTCAAAATCAGCAGCAGTAATTTCCATACAATCTACCTCGCTTTTTATTTGCTACCAATATAATAAAACATTTTCCTTTCTTTGTCGAATGTTGCGAAGGAAAAAAGTATTGCAATGTAGTATAATAAAGGGAGCGATGATTTTGAAAGGAGGCTGTGCCGTGAAGAAGAAAAAGTTTGGCAGCGGTCTTTTGCAGGTGGAGTTTGTCTGCCCTAAATGCGGAAAGAAGCTGGCTTGGGCATTGCCTACCTCTGAAATAAATTGTCCTAAATGTGGAACTTGGGTTACGTCCCGCAACCGCAAGGTAGAAAACACTTTATATTTGCCATTGGATAGTGACCAAATGGTATTATTTGCTTGAATGGGGGATTGAACGTGGAAAAGATTTGGCAAGCAGCGCAAGGCTTACAAGAAGAATTAGTTGTAATGCGCAGAGATTTACATAAACATCCGGAGACTGGCTGGACAGAATTTAGAACTGCTAGCATTGTTGTCAAGGAACTGGAAAAATTAGGTTATGCCGTGGCTTACGGCGCAGAAGTTGTGGACGAGGCTTCCATGATGGGTGTGCCTAGCGAAGCAGATTTGCAAAAATATATGGAACGCGCAATTAGCGAAGGTGCTGACGAAGCAGTTGTTGCTAAAATGGCAGGTGGCAAGACTGGTGTTGTTGCTGTTTTAGATAGTGGCAAGCCTGGTAAAACTGTTGGCTTCCGTTTTGACATGGACTGCAACGACGTAGAAGAATATGCTGGCGCAGACCACCGCCCCATGCAAGAAGGCTTTAACTCTTGTCACGCCAACGCAATGCACGCTTGCGGTCACGACGGTCACGTTACTGTGGGTCTTGCTGTGGCAAAGCTTTTGGCAGAACATAAGGACGAGCTGGTTGGTAAAGTTAAGCTTATCTTCCAACCTGCGGAAGAAGGCGTACGTGGTGCTTACGCTATGATTAACGCAGGCGTAGCAGATGACATTGATTATTTCTTCGGCGGTCACATTGCTTTCAAGGCGACTACTGACGATAGCCTGGTATGTTTAACTGACGGCTTCCTTGCTACTACTAAACTTGACGCTGTGTATAAAGGCGTATCTGCTCACGCAGGCTTGGCTCCCCAAGATGGTAAGAACGCACTCCTTGCAGCAGCGCAAGCTAGCATTTCCCTGCACAGCATTTCCCGTCACGGTAAAGGTGCTTCCCGCATTAACGTTGGCGTGCTGAACGCAGGTACTGGTCGCAACGTACTGCCTGACATTGCAGTTTTGAAAATGGAAACCCGTGGTGCAACCACTGAAATCAACGAGTATATGGTTGGCGAAGCAAAACGTATGCTGCAAGCTGCTGCTGATTTGTACGATGTAAGCGTAAGCATTTCCAAAGCTGGTAGCGCTCCTGCCTGCGTAGCAGATTTTGAATTGGCAAAAGAAGTAGAAGAAATTGCTAAGGCTTCCGGTCAATACAAAGAAATCATCGATTATATGGATATGGGTGGTAGTGAAGACTGCGCTTACTTTATGGAACGCGTGCAATCCAACGGTGGACGTGCTCTTTATATGATGTACGGTGCAACTATTGCGGCTGGTCACCACAACAGTCATTTTGATTTTAACGAAGCGTGCCTGTGGAAAGCAGCTGGTTTGCTCTCTACCTTGGCAATCGCTTACACTCATAAATGATTTGCTTTTAATTAGCCTGCTTGACAATTTTTAGACATAAATCTTTGTTAAGCTGATGTCTAAGAAATTGTTATGGAGGAATTAGTTATGAAAATGTTGAAAAAAATCTTTTTGTTGGCGTCCTGCAGTGCGTTGCTTATGGCAGGTAGCGCAGCTGCAAATGCCAATAGCTTTGAAAATAAAGTGGTGCCTGTAGTGAAGGCACATGCTCAGGCGGTGGAAGAAGTGCTTTTTACCTACGGTGAAATTGTAGAAGTAACTGAAAATAGCATCGTCGTAAAAGGCGAGAACGGTCTTGTCTCCGCAATGCTTACTGATAAAACTTACCTGCTCAACGGCAAAAACGGTAAGGCTAAAAAATTAAGCAGCTTTAAAGTTGGTAAAGAGGTTACCGTTTACCACTCTCCCAAGATGACTAGAAGCATTCCTGCGCAGACGGAAGCTTTTGCCATTATCTTAGGTGAAAATGACGAAAAGCAAGGCAAGTTCTTCGTAGTTGATGAGGTTACCTTGTCCGAAGACGGAACTTATGTAAGCGTTATTGATACTAACCACAATCTGATTGCCACCGTTGATAAAAAGGCTAATAAAAACTATGCTGAAATCAAAGCAGGGGACAATCTGGTAATTTGGTACAATATGATGACTATGAGTATTCCGGCGAAGACCAACGCTCAAAAGGTAGTAGTTTTGCCGGAGCAAGAATAAATGTGAAGGGGATTGTTTGTGATGAAAATTTTTATGGATACCGCTAACGTGGAAGAAATTTCTAGATTTGTAGATTGGGGCGTTGTGTACGGCGTTACCACTAACCCCAGCTTAATTGCTAAAACCGGACGCACCCAAGCAGAGGTTATTCCTGAAATCGCTAAGCTGGTGGAAGGCCCCGTTAGCGCAGAAGTAATTAGCACTGAATGTCAAGGTATGGTAGAAGAAGCTCGCAAGCTGGTACAAATTGCAGAGAACATTGTTATTAAAATTCCCTGCATTCCCGAAGGCTTGAAGGCAGTAAAAATTTTAAGTGCAGAAGGCATTAAGACCAATGTGACCTTGGTGTTCAGTATGTCCCAAGCACTTTTGGCTGCTCGTGCAGGTGCTACTTATGTTAGTCCCTTCATCGGACGCTTGGACGATATTGGCGAAGACGGTGTGCTGCTGGTAAAAAATATTGTGGAAGCTTTTAAGCTTTATGGTATTGAAACTGAAGTTATTGCTGCAAGTATCCGTAATTTGGCACACGTTGACGCAGTAATGCTTACCGGTTGCCAAATCGCAACCATTCCTACTAAGGTTCTTGAGCAAATGATTAAGCATGACCTTACTGACAAGGGCTTGGCTACTTTCTTGGCAGATTATCAAAATAGCTTGAAGTAAAATTTTGCAAAACAGCCTTGCCAGCTGGGGTGTCTTTACATAGTATTTGGCTTGACTTTTAAATGATTGTCAGTATAATTCTAATTAGGAATTATTTTTATAAAGGATGATGCAAATGGCAAAGAGGAATACTATCCAAAGACAGCTTGTTATTGCTGCTGTACGTTTTTTAGCAGACCATCCCACTGCCGAAGAAGTATATGACCGCATTACCATGGAATATCCTGATATCAGCAAGGGAACTGTTTATCGTAACTTAAACTCTTTAGTTGAAAGTGGTTTGCTTGGCAAGGTGTCTGTTCCCAGCGGTGCAGACCGTTTTGATCATATCTTGGCAAGACATTATCATATTAAATGTATCCATTGCGGTAAGTTCATGAACGTAGAGGACTTAGACTATTTCCAAGACCTTGACCAAAAGGTTGCCGCAGTAACCCATTATAAAATGGAACATCACGATATTGTATTTAGTGGTTTATGCCCTGAATGCCAAAAGCTGAAAGAGGCAGAAGCTAAATAATAAATTTGTTAAATTTGGCACCAAGCCACAAATAAATTTCCAAAGGTGGAATTTTAAAATGGAATTGAAAGGCACTAAAACTGAGCAAAATCTGTGGACCGCTTTTGCAGGTGAATCCCAAGCAAGAGTAAAATATGGCTACTATGCTAGTGCAGCTAAAAAAGAAGGCTACAACCAAATCGCTGCTTTCTTTGAAGAAACTTCCGGCAACGAAAAAGAACACGCCAAATTGTGGTTCAAAGCATTGCACGGTGGCAAAGTTCCCGGCACCATCGAAAACCTGAAAGATGCAGCTGCTGGTGAAAACTACGAATGGACCGAAATGTACGCTGAATTTGCAAAAACTGCAAAAGAAGAAGGCTTCGACCATTTGGCAATGCTCTTTGAAGAAGTTGGCAAAATCGAAAAAGAACACGAAGAAAGATATCGCGCTCTGTTGGCTAACATCGAAAACGACCGCGTATTCAAACGTGAAGAAAAACAAGTTTGGATTTGCACCAACTGCGGTAAAATCGTTGTAAGCGAAAAAGCTCCGGAAAAATGCCCGGTTTGCGATCATCCGCAAGGTTACTTCCAAATTCGCGCAATTAACTACTAAGAATTTTCTAAGACACTCTGGTTTAGACCAGAGTGTCTTTTTATGTTATAATTTAGATAACATTTATTCTGGAGAGGTGTGCCTTATGAAAGCAAACATTCCCGTACAAAAGGGTGAAGTTATAGAGATAAATATTACCGGCTTGGGTAGCAGTGGCGAAGGTGTTGGCAAATACCAAGGCTTTACTGTGTTTGTGCCCGGTGCGTTGCCTACTGAAACCGTTAAGGCGAAGGTTGGCTTGGTAAAGAAAAGTTATGCGACAGCGAAGATTGTAGAAATTTTGGAAGCTTCTGCGGAACGGGTAGAGCCTGCTTGCCCCGTGTATAAAGAGTGCGGAGGCTGTCAGCTGCAGCATTTGTCCTATGCTGGTCAATTACAAATGAAGGAGCAGCAAGTACGTGACGCTCTTACCCGTATTGGTCACCTTGATACGGAAGTTTTGCCTGTAATTGGTTGTGCTAACCCGTGGAACTATCGCAATAAAATGCAGTTCCCTGCGGCAATGGGAGCAGAAGGCAAGATTGAAATTGGTTGTTACGCAACTGCAACCCACAGCGTTGTAGATACAGAGGGCTGCTTAATTCAAAAAGAAGCTAATAATCAAGTGCTGGTTGCTGTGCGTAAGTGGATGGAAAAATTTAACGTATCTGCTTATGATGAAAAAACTGGCAAAGGTTTAGTGCGCCATGTGATGAGTCGTGTTGGTGTGCACAGCGGTGAAGTTATGGCGGTGCTGATTACCTCTGCCTATGATATTCCCAATAAAAAAGAGCTTATCGACATTTTGGTGAAGGAAGTTCCCGGTTTGGTAAGCGTTATCCAAAATATAAACAAGAAGCCTACCAATATTATTATGGGCAACAAGACCCGTGTAATTTATGGCAAGCCCAATATTAAAGATAGCTTGGGTGCGTTAAGCTTTAACGTATCTGCTCAATCCTTCTTCCAAGTAAATAGCGAGCAAGCAGAAAAGCTGTACAACAAAGCGTTGGAATACGCTGCCCTTACCGGTAACGAAACTGTTGTTGACGTTTACTGCGGAACGGGGACAATCTCCCTTTATATGGCGAAGCACGCTAAAAAAGTTTATGGTATCGAAATTGTTGCTCCTGCCATTGAAGACGCTAAGAAAAATGCTGTGGCTAACGGTTGCGCCAATGCAGAGTTCATCTTAGGCGATGCTGCGGTAGAACTGCCTGCACTTTTAGAGGGAGGCGTGAGTCCTGACGTTGTTCTCTTAGACCCGCCTCGTGCCGGTTGCGAAGAACGTGTACTTGAAGCAATCACTAAGGTTAAGCCGGAACGCATTGTTTATGTTTCTTGTAACCCTGCTTCTTTGGCACGAGACTTGGCGTATTTGGAAGAGCACGGTTATAAAGCGGCAATCGCTCAACCTGTGGACATGTTTGCGTTTACAAGCCACGTGGAAACGGTAGCACTTGTGGTGAAAGCATAAGAGTTGTTGCAAAAAGTGCAACAACTTATGACGTAAAGAACTGTTGTAATTTTTGCAACAGTTGGATATGAGGAAGTAATTTTATGATTAAACCTATTATGAAAGACGTGCTGTTCTTGGCACAGAAGTCTGAACCTGCAACA
>CALCUU010000025.1 GCA_937906915.1 uncultured Phascolarctobacterium sp.
ATCTGCATCGGCGTTACGATTTTTATCATCTCAAGCAAGTTACTAAAAACGATTTATTTTGTCACGCAATTGCCTTTCTTTTAGTTTAAAATGAATTTTAAGGGAGGTACAGCTTAAATGATAGATAATACCAAACTAAAAGAGTTTTTCTCAAAACGAATCTACGAACTGCGTGATGAACGCAATCTCTCTGCCCGCGAGCTTAGTTTGGCAATGGGACAAAACAGCAGTTACATCAATAGAATCGAAAATAAACTGACACTTCCTTCTATTCAAGGCTTCTTGTGCATTTGTGAGTGTCTGGAAATTACTCCTTATGAATTTTTCAATCCTGAAAAAGCACTTCCGTATAAAATGCGTTCCACAATTGATTTGATTAACCAGTTGGACGAGCAGGAGCTGGAAGCTCTCTGTTATTTAATCAAAATCATGCTCAAAAACAAAAAGACGACTGTCAAATAACTACTTCTTCGGAAGTTAGTTATGACAGTCGTTTTTTCTTTACCTATAAATTCTTTTCCTTAAAGGGACACTCCTCACGCAACACACACTCCCCACATAAGGGCTTGCGTGCCTTGCAAACTAAGCGCCCGTGCCAAATAAACCAATGGTGAGCATCGCTCCACTTTTCTTTAGGAATTGCCTTTTGCAATTCCTTTTCTGTTGCCAGCGGGTCAGCACCCTTCGCCATGCCCAAGCGATGACTTACACGAAAGACGTGGGTATCCACCGCAATGGCAGGCACGTTGTAGATAATGCTTGCAATTACGTTGGCAGTCTTCTTGCCTACGCCCGGAAGCTTCATCAAGGTTTCAATATTATCTGGAACAGTGCTGTTAAATTCTTCCACCAGCATTTTGCAGGTAGCAAGCAAGTTTTTCGCCTTAGCACGGTACAAACCGCAGTCCCTAATCTCCTGCTCCATCTGTTCTTGGGTAAGCGCACCCATTTTCTCCGGAGTGTTGAGCCTTGGGAAGATGCGCGCCGTAATTTTATTGACGCGCTCGTCCGTACATTGGGCAGAAAGAATAACCGCAATCAATAGTTCAAAGGGAGAGTTGTAATTAAGGGCAGTCTTAGTGTCCTTGTAAGTTTCTTCCAATATATTTAATATGGCTTCACGTTTTGCTTTGCGTAGCATTAGTTAGTCAAGCTCCTTACAGGTGCGGGAATACGTCCGCCACGAGAGATGAATTTTTCCGCACTAAAGTTGTTTACGGGAATGATGGGAGCGTAACCCAAAAGTCCGCCAAATTCTACAGTATCGCCAACGCCTTTGCCCGGAACGGGAATGAGGCGCACAGCAGTAGTTTTATTGTTAATCATACCAATGGCAGCTTCGTCCGCAATAATTGCAGAAATTGTAGAAGCAGTTGTGTCACCGGGAATAGCAATCATATCCAAGCCAACGGAGCATACGCAGGTCATTGCTTCCAATTTTTCCAAAGTCAGGCAACCACGTTCAACAGCGGCAATCATACCAGCGTCTTCACTAACGGGAATGAAAGCACCGCTCAAGCCACCAACGTAGCTGGAAGCCATCAAGCCACCTTTTTTAACAGCATCGTTAAGCATTGCCAAGGTAGCAGTAGTACCGGGGCAACCAGTGCTTTCGAGACCAATCTCTTCCAAAATATGAGCAACAGAGTCGCCAACAGCAGGAGTGGGCGCCAAGGAAAGGTCAATGATACCAAATTGAGTGTTCAAACGACGAGCAGCCTCTTGTGCAACCAGCTGACCAACACGGGTAATCTTGAAGGCAGTTTTCTTAATAGTTTCTGCGACCATACCAATGTCGCCGTCACGCACGGATTCCAAAGCGTGCTTAACTACGCC
>CALCUU010000026.1 GCA_937906915.1 uncultured Phascolarctobacterium sp.
TTCTTGTTCTTGAGTAGTAAGCTGCAAATTAGGATTAACAGTATCACAAATATAAGTGCAAACTTTTTCCAGCTGTTCTTTAAATTCTGAACTACCTTCTTGCACCCAAGCCAACGCCAAAACTTCCTGCAAAGCTTCTGCACTAAAATCTTTTTCCTGCAAAGTTTTGATAATCTCTTGGCTTTGGTTCGTAATTTTATCGAGCAATGCTGCGTAGGTAATATTCAGCGGTTCATAAATTAAGCTGCTGTTTTCCAGTAAATAGTAGTAATCAAAGCCATAGTATTGGGACAATGCTTGGCTCAGGCTAGGAACATCTCCATTGTTAAGACGGGTAAGCATCCATAAATATTCTGTCAAGCCTTCTTCAACGGGAGGTTGTCCCAAAATATGTAAGCCAACGTGTACTTCAAGGTTTTTCAAATCTGTAATGTAATTGTGCAATGCCATTACATATTCACTAAAAGGCTTGCTTTCGTCATATTCAACTTCGTCCTGTAAATTGGCAGCAGCAACCTTTTCTTTTACCAATGCTTCCAAGCTAGGCAAGTTTTCCGGCTGAGTAGTTTCAAAATGTATGTACTCTTCCATAATTTTTTCTAACTCTTCCAGCTCGTCATACACATCTGCCTTACTTTGAGGAGCAGGCAAATGTTCAATCAAGCAGGCAGCACCACGACGTTTCGCTTGGATACCTTCACCGGTAATACAAATATTGTAGGGATAAATATTAACCAAATCACCCAATGCCAAGTCAGGATAGCAGGTGCAATCGAGACCCGCGTTTTTACCGGGCAACCATTCTAAAGAACCATGAGTACCAATATGAGCAACGGCATCTGCCTGCCAGATATCACGTACCCAACGATAGAAGCCTAAATAATGATGAGTGGGTGCACAATAAGGGGAATGGTAAATTTTGCTAGGGTCATCACCAAAACCACGTGGCGGTTGCACCGTAACAAAAACATTTCCGTTCATAGTTCCCGGAACAAGCAGGTCACCGTCATATTCCATAACGTTTCCCGGTGCTTCGCCCCAATCTTTAATAAGCTGTGCTTGCACCTTTGGTTCAAAGGTAGCAAAGAATTTTTTATATTCAGCACCCGTAATCTTTTGGGCTTCAGCAATTTGTTTTTCTGTCAGCAACGCCTTGTCGTTTGTAGCGTTGGCAGTAAGCTCCTTGATAAATTCCTTAGTATCTTCTGGAATGCTATCCACTTTGTAGCCACGTTCTTTCATTGCAGCTAACACGCGACGTATACTTTCAATAGTATCTAAACCGAGAGCACTACCAATATTGGAATTACGAGGAGGATAGTTATGGAAAATTATAGCAATTTTTTTATCTGCATTAGCCTTACGGCGCAGGCTTGCCCATTTACGAGCCTTGCTTACCATACGTTGAACACGTTCCGTTATAGGCAGGTAACGCACATCACCATTTTCTAAAACTTTTTTGTAACCAATGGGTACACCGTGAATGGTTCCGTCAAATTCCGGTAAGGAAATGGCAATTGAAACTTCCATAGGGTTCATACCCTCGAAGCTTTCCTTCCATTCCTCGTAGTCAGTCATAATGGTGTAGCCTGCCAAAATAGGAACGTTCCATTTTTTGAAATAATCTACGGTAATGGTACCACTACTGCTCAAAGAAAATTTCATTACATTGATAAGAGCATCAATAGCAGGCACTCCATCTTTACAGAAGAAGCTGTCAAAAACTTCAGTCAAGCTGGGCATCCCCATTTCTTCAATGGGCATACCATTACTGAATACGCAAATTGCGTTCATGCCTTGAGCTTCAATTTCTTCGATGGTTGCGCTTTGGTAAGTTAAATCTCCCCAAACCCATTCATCACGATAAAAAAGCATACCAATAGTAGGTTTAGAAGCATCGCAGAAATCAGCTTGGTATTCTGCTAAATCTGTATAAACCTTTTTCGCACGAGGGTGATAAATTCCGCACCAATGAATCGGGTCAGGTGCTTCAATCTCTTTGTTGCCACCTTCCAAGCATTGGTCAAGGTACTGCCACAAATTATAGTAGTTACGTTCACCACCAAAAGAAGTATATTTTTTTAAGGTTGCCAGCTGTTCAGGGGTAAAGCCAAATTTCAGCTCGCCCTCGTTTGTTCCAGCAGCATCTATATAATAAGGAATCTTACGTGCATCTAAAAACTGTACCAGTTTTTTCAGGAAAGGTGTGTCCAAACCACTACCCATCCACTTTAAAAGGACAACGTCCGTAGTACGCAGGGTTTCTTCCCATTTTTTATCCCATACAGTTTTATCAGTTATCCAATGGCAAGCGCAATCATTACTAACCTTTTGTTCACGTTGTAGACGTTCCACAGTTTGCTGCATCATTCCCATACGTCGGATAACGTTTGTCAAAAATAAAATCTTACTCATTTTTACCTCAATTCTAGAAGAATTGCTTTTGCATTCTTCTAAGCAAATATAAGAAATAGGGTGTACCTAACAGCGCAGTCATTATACCTACCCTAACTTCGGAGGGAGGGATAACTATTCTGCCCAAGGTATCACACAAAACTAAAAACATAGCACCGCCAAGAGCGCTTGCCGGCAACAACACGCGATGATCCGGGCCAAGAAGCATACGCATCATATGCGGAATAACCAAACCAACAAAGCCAATGCTACCACTTACGCAAACAGAAGTTGCCGTCGTCATGGCAGATACGAAAAGCAAGCCCATGCGAAAAGCAGTAACAGGCATACCCACAGCCTTGGCTTCTGTTTCGCCAAGCACCAAGATATTTAAATGACGAGCCATCAAAAGCATTATGAAAATGCCTGTCAGGACGGGGCCAACTGCAAGATAAACATGTTCCCAACGTCGATAGTCAAGACCGCCAACCATCCAGAATAAATATTGTTGTAGCTTTTGCTCGTTCATAAAGGTAAGCAAACCAGAAGTTACTGCACCTAGAAGCATACCTACGGCAACACCAGCAAGTAATAGTGTCATTACTGGAATCTTACCATTGCGCATGGCAAGAAAAACCGTCAGACACACGGCGCAAATACTTCCACAAAATGCAAAAGCAGGCATAGTGTACATACTACTTGTAGCACTACCCAAAGCAATAGAAAGTACTGCACCAGTCGCCGCCCCTGCAGAAACGCCAATAAGACCGGGGTCTGCCAAAGGATTACTAAAAATGCCCTGCATTACTGCACCGGAAATTCCGAGAGTTGCACCAACAAGTAAGCCAACTAACATGCGAGGCATACGGATAAACCATATGACAGCAAGCTGTTCCTTGGTAAAGTTTCCTTCATTTAATAAAGGTAAGCCTAACTTTCCACAAATAATTGCTAGCGTGTTTTCCATTGGCACATCAATTTGCCCAAAGGTAAGCGAGCCTAAAGCAACAATAACTAAAGCTAACAGCAAGAACGTCAAAGCAATCCCACTGTTTCTTCTTTTTATAATCAAGATTTCTCACCTCTAAATAGTTCTGGCAAACCAAGCAGATTAGCCACAGTCTTTTCATTTATTCACCTGCTCGTCCGTTTGCTTTTTAATATACACATTCCACAAACG
>CALCUU010000027.1 GCA_937906915.1 uncultured Phascolarctobacterium sp.
GGACAAGGTACTTATGCTTTACAAGTACCACCAAAATTTGCAGGAAGCAATTCATAATGTGAAGTTTGCAGGCGAAAAAAGTTTGCTTCCATTATTAAAGGAAGAAGCACAGCTTGGAATGGCAGATGATTTAGCAAAGCTTTTAGCAGATTGGGACATCATCACCTGCGTACCTACTTCTCCTGAGCGAAAGGCGGAGCGTGGCTTTGACGTGCCTGCCGAAATTTTTGCTTTCTTCAATTCTGAAAGGTGGCAACCTAATTTGCTCAAACGTGTACGCAATACCCTGCCTCTTTTCGATTTGGAACCGAGCCTCCGAAAGCAGGAGGTAGCAGGCTGTTTTGAAGTGGAGCAATCCATTTTGGGGAAGAGCGTTCTAATTTGCGACGACATCTTTACAACGGGTAGCACCTTGTCAGAAGCGGCGCTTGCTTTGCGAAAGGCAGGAGCAAGGAGCGTAACTGCGCTTGCCTTTACTGCCAGCAAGGATAACTGGTAATATAAAACTTAAATTTTAGATAGAAGCTGGATTAAGATGAAGGATTTTAGTTTTGCAAAAGTAAAAATGTGGGTAAAGCAGGAACTGGTTTTGACCATCGCTTTGCTGTTGGGGTGCGTGTCGTCATTTTTCAACACGCCCCATTTATATTACATAGATTGGGACGTGCTCTGCGTGCTTTGGGCGTTGATGGTAGTTGTCGCAGGGTTAAAGACCGTAAAGTTTTTGGACTGGACTGCGGTAGAACTGCTTAACTGCTGTAAAACCTACAAGCAAGTAGTGGTGGCGCTGGTTGGCTTAACCTTTGTATCGTCCATGTTTGTTACTAACGACGTAGCGCTTTTGACCTTTGTTCCGTTGGCGCTTGTCATTGGTAAGACCATTAAAATGGATATGCCCCAGGTAATCATCTTGCAAACCTTGGCGGCGAACTTGGGCAGTATGTTTACTCCGCCCGGTAATCCGCAGAACTTGTTCTTATATGCTCACTATAATTATTCCGCACTGGGGTTCTTCAAGGTAATGCTTTTCCCCACGGTGCTTTCCGTAATTTATATTGGCGTGATTATTTATTTGAAGCGTAACAAGGAACTGCAGCTGGACTTGCCTGCCTTGGCAAAGCCTGACCGTAAGCTGACTACCATTTACCTTGTGCTTTTAGCGCTGAACGTTGGTGCAGTGCTGCACCTTTTAGATAAGTACATTGCCTTGGTGATTACTGCGGTAGTAGTTTTAGCAGTGAACCGCAAGCTGGTAAAAGAGGTTGACTACAGCCTGCTCTTGACCTTCATTGGTTTCTTTGTTTTCATTGGTAACATCAGCCATACGGATTT
>CALCUU010000028.1 GCA_937906915.1 uncultured Phascolarctobacterium sp.
ACGATTGCTTCCCGGAATTCCGCGAAAGATTTTTGCAAAACTACAAGGCATAAACAAGGAGTTTTTGCTTTGTTGGAGAATATAAATAGATTATAAGTCTTTAAATTTGGAGGTGCGCTATGTTTGGTGCTGATACAATGGCTATGATTAACGCTGTTTTGCCGTTTTTCCTGATGGGTGGTATTTTCTACTTCATGCTGTGGAAACCCCAAAAGAAACAACAACAAGAACGTCAAAACCTGCTTAATTCCTTGAAAAAGGGCGATAAAATTATTACTATTGGCGGTATTTATGGTACTATCACTGATATTTCCGAAAGAACCGTTAAGGTAGAAGTTGCTGAAGGCGTGGAAGTTACCATGGTTCGTTCCGCAGTAAGCAATTTCCAAGATCCCACAAACGCTAAAAGCGAATAATAAGTAGTGGGGTAGATTAGTTAAGGGGGAATAGTTTTGAGATGGAATGAATTAGGGAAATTCCTGATTATTGCATTGGCAATCATCGGGGGCTTCTGCGTTTATATCCAACCGTTGTCCAATTCCATTAAACAAGGTTTGGACTTGCAAGGTGGTACTCACGTTGTTTTGCAAGCAGTGGATACACCTGAATTTAAAGTTGATGATGACGCTGTAAACCGCAGTGTTAAGATTATTGAACGCCGTGTAAACGAACTGGGTTTGACGGAGCCCGTTATTCAACGTCAAGGTAAAGACCGTATCATCGTTGAACTGCCCGGCGTAAAAGACCCTGAAAAGGCAATCGCTATGCTTGGTCGTACTGCAATGCTGCACTTCCAAGATGACCACGGCAACATTGTGCTTACCGGTAGCGATTTGAAGGACGCTCGTGCCCAAATCTCTCAAGGTAACCAAGCTGTTGTAGGCTTGGAGTTTAACTCCGAAGGCGCAGATAAATTTGCAGAACTGACTGCGAAAAACATTGGCAGACAAATTGCCATCGTACTTGACGGTGAAGTGCTTACTGCTCCCGTAGTACAAGAAGCAATTACCGGTGGTCGTGCGCAAATTTCCGGCTCCCGTTCCATTGAGGACGCAGAACGCTTGGCAATTTTGCTCCGCAGTGGTTCCTTGCCTGTTAAAATTGAAATCCTCGAAAACCGCACCGTAGGTCCTACCCTTGGTCAAGACTCTAAAGAAAAGAGTATCAAAGCCTTTGGTATTGGTATTGCAGGCGTTTTCGTATTTATGATTTTGTTCTATCGTCTTTCCGGTATCGTTGCAGATATCGCTTTGCTCCTTTATGTAATGATGTTGCTCTTGGCAATGCGTTACTTGGGTGCAACCCTGACCCTGCCCGGTATCGCAGGTATCATTCTGTCCATTGGTATGGCAGTTGACGCCAACGTACTTATCTTTGAACGCTTCAAGGAAGAAATTAGACGTGGTAAAACCTTGCGTAGCGCTATGGACGCAGGCTTCGGTCGTGCATTTGTAACCATCTTCGACTCCAACGTAACTACCTTGATGGCAGCAGCAATCTTGTTCTATCTTGGTACTGGTCCCATCAAAGGCTTCGCAGTTACCTTGGCGCTTGGCGTACTCCTCAGTATGTTTACTGCAATTACCGTAACCAAAT
>CALCUU010000029.1 GCA_937906915.1 uncultured Phascolarctobacterium sp.
TGTTGCGTTCTTCCGTGGTTAATGTTCAAAGCAAATTCAAGGGTGTCTTCAAAAAGGTTTATGAAACGCCTAACTCTCACCTGATTTTGACAGGTCATAGTCTGGGCGGGGCAGCTGCTACCCTTTTGGGGGAAAGACTTATCAGTTTGGGAATGCCTAAGGAAAAATTTACCGTTATTACTTTTGGTGCGCCTGCTATTGGCAATGATGAGTTTGCCTTGGAATATGGCGATAAAATTGATTTGCTTCGTGTTACCAATACTTCTGACCCAATTCCCGGAAGTTTGCAAACCTTCTTTGGGGGTTACAAACAATTTGGTGAGCACGTGAAGTACCACATCTCTCCGAAAATTAGCAGCAATAATCATGATATAGCAATGTATGTTGACTACAGTGTTAGTGAATATTATAAAGCACTTGATAAAGCAGTTGCTGCTGGCATTGCTAAGGCTTTGCCTTACAACAAGGTTACTGCTGGCAAGCCTTTGGTTGCCCTGTGGATGCACGGTTCTCCCGGTTTGGCAAAGCGTCCCTACGTTCCTGATATCAAGCGTTTGATTGCGGAAGAGTATATGGGAATGTTACCCTCTTATGTTGTGATGGACGACGCTCTTAATGCAGAAAACTTCTATCGTCACGAAGATATTATGCGTTTAAGCAGAGAAGTTGGTGCAGAATACGTTGTTATCTGTGGTATTGACGGAAATCAATCTAAAGATAAAAATTACTGGTATGTTGTATTGAACCAAGGCATTTTTAAAGCAGATGGTTCTTTAATGAGCATTGTTACCTTTGCCAAAAAGGTTTCTGCTACCGGTAATATTCAAGCTACTGGTGAAAACCTGCTTAGCGCTAAAGAAGAATTGCAAAGGCATTTACCCTTTGTAACTGTGGAACAACAAAAGCTGTTCTGCTATTACTAAGTTGTGGGGGAATGGATTGTGGACTTAAAAAGTTTAGAAGAAGAACTAAATAGATGTGATAAATGCCAACTGCGCAACGGGTGCATCGCTCCTGTGGGCTGGTTTGGTAATCCGGAAAGCCCCATTGTTTTTGTAGGGGAGGGACCCGGCGGTGTGGAAGATGATTACGGTTGTCCGTTGATTGGACCATCAGGACAACTGTTGGACAAAGCATTGTGGGCGGCAAAGATGACCCGTGACAGAGTGCTTACTACTAATGTAATCAAATGTCGTCCTAAAAATAATCGTACTCCGGATATTGCAGAAGCTGATTTTTGCGCGAAGGCTTGGCTGGATAGAGAGCTTGAGATTATTAAACCCAAGGTTGTTGTGGCTTTGGGTGGTGTTGCCATGCATTACTTAGGTAATCCTGATATGCGTATTACCCGTGACCGCGGGCAATGGTTCCGCACTCGTCAAGGCTTTGATTGTATTGCGACTTATCATCCTGCATTTTTACTGCGTTTGT
>CALCUU010000030.1 GCA_937906915.1 uncultured Phascolarctobacterium sp.
AGGTTTACTGCTTCAACGATACAGTCAGCAGTTCCGACACCCATCAGGTAACGTGCCTTGTCCTTGGGCATGTGGCAGGTAGTTTGGCTCAAGATGTCGTACATCATAGGCTTGGGCTCGCCTACACTAAGACCACCAATGCCGTAGCCGGCAAAGTCCATTTCGGTTAATTGTTCTACGCTCATTTTGCGCAGTTACGGGTACATACCACCTTGCACAATGCCGAACAAGGATTGGTCTTCACGAGTGTGGGCTTCTAAGCAACGCTTTGCCCAACGGGTAGTACGCTCCGTAGATTTTTTAGCGTACTCAAAGGTTGCAGGGTAAGGAATGCATTCGTCAAAAGCCATGATGATATCTGCACCCAAGGCTTCTTGTACGTGGGTTGCGATTTCAGGATTGAGGAACTTTTTGCTACCGTCAATGTGGGAACGGAACATTACCCCATCTTCCGTAATCTTGCGCATGGCACCAAGGCTGAATACTTGGAAGCCACCGCTATCAGTGAGCATACCACGATTGTAATTCATAAATTTATGAACACCGCCAGCCTTCTTAACCAGCTCGTGACCGGGACGCAGGAACAAGTGGTAGGTGTTAGCCAAAATAACTTGGCTACCCATTTCGTACAGCTCTTCCGGAGAAAGAGTTTTTACTGTTGCCTGAGTGCCTACGGGCATAAACATCGGGGTATCGAAGGTGCCATGAGGAGTGTGCAGCTTGCCTAAGCGTGCGCCACTGCGGGGACATTCTTTAATTAGTTCGTACCAAACAGCATGTTTTTTGCACATAAATAATTCTCCTTTATGTGTATCTTACTTATTTTTTATGAACATCGCGTCCCCAAAAGAGAAGAAGCGATACTTTTCTGCAACTGCAATTGCGTAAGCGTTAAGCATAATTTCGCGACTGCTTAATGCGGAAACCAGCATCAAGAGCGTGCTTTGAGGCAAGTGGAAATTAGTCACCAGCGCATCTACGAAGCGGTATTCGTAACCGGGGTAGATAAAGATTTGGGTAAAGTTACCTCCTGCCTTCATCACTCCGTCTGCTCCTGCAGATTCCAGAGTGCGCACAGCAGTAGTGCCTACTGCGATAATGCGTCTGCCTTCTGCTTTTGCCTTATTGATGGCAGCAGCAGCCTCTTCGCTTACGGTATAGAACTCGCGGTGCATTTGGTGGTCTTCGATTTTTTCCGCACTTACAGGACGGAAGGTGCCAAGACCAACGTGCAGGGTAACAAAGACTTCCTCGCAGCCCTTGTCCTTAATCTTTTGCAAAAGCTCCTTGGTAAAATGAAGGCCTGCAGTGGGCGCAGCAGCACTACCACGTTCACGGCTGTAAACGGTTTGGTAGCGCTCCTTATCTTCCAAGGGAGCAGTAATGTACGGAGGCAGCGGGGTCTCGCCCAATCTGTCCAGTATCTCTTCAAAGATACCTTCGTATTCAAAACGCACAATGCGTCCGCCAAAATCAGTATAATCAATAACTTCTGCAGAAAGGTCGTCGCTGAACTTAATCTTAGCCCCAACCTGCAGCTTTTTGCCGGGGCGCACCAGCGCTTCCCAATCTGTA
>CALCUU010000031.1 GCA_937906915.1 uncultured Phascolarctobacterium sp.
GTAATTTTTGCTTTGCAAATATTCAACGATGGCTTTGTAATCTTGCACGCCCTTCATATCGGAAGGAAGAGTTGTGCCGTCAAAGTCACTGCCAAAACCAATGTGGTCGTCGTTGCCCATCAAGTTCAGCATATAATCAATGTGGCGGTACACGTCGTCAATGCAAGCTTTGTCACGGTCTTCGTTCAAGAATTGGCGTGCGTAGGTAATGCCAATCAAACCGTCATTTTCGTTGATGGCAAGAATTTGCTTGTCATCTAAGTTGCGGGGATGGGGGCACAAACCTTTTGCGTTGGAGTGGGTTGCGATAATAGGTTTAGTGGAAAGATTGATTACATCCCAGAAACCGGCAGGGGCAATGTGGGAAACGTCTATGAGCATACCAAGACGGTTCATTTCCTGCACAACCTTACGTCCGAAAACAGTTAAGCCACCGCCACTGCCTTCTTCGTTTACACCGTCAGCAATGTCGTTGCGGTTACTCCAAGTCAAGGTCATGGCACGCAAGCCTAATTCGTAAAGGCAACGCAAAGCTTCAAGGCTTCCGTCAATGGCACCGCCTTCTTCAATGGCAAGAAGGGTTGCTGCTTTATGGTTAAGTGCGTCCGCGGCGTCAGCTTTAGTTAAAATGGGGAGCACGTCCACGCCGTCAGCTTGCATTTTTTTAATCTCTTGGATGTATTTGTCCAAAAGGCACATGGTGTAGCGCAAGCCTCCGTAATAACGGAACTCGTGAGTGGGAACGAAGATAGCGCAAAATTGCAAGCCACCGCCCAATTCAATCATACGCTTCACGTCAAAGTGTTGGTCGTTGCTATAAAGGGAAGCACCTTTTTTGTATAATTCAGTTAAGGTGTCGCAGTGGCAGTCAACAATGTACATTTTATCAATCCTTTCGGGTAAAATCGTTATAAGCACTTCTAACGATTTTGATTAGCTTGTGGTTTTTATAAATTATACCATAAAACAAAAAGGACTGTCTTGCGACAGTCCTTTTAATTTCTAAATGAGCGAGTTTCACCAGTTGGTGTAGTAGTAGAAGAAGGTCATGCCTACGTTACAGAGCATTGCGCCTGCCATGGGGATTGCAGTACGTTTCACCAAATCGAAGGAAGAAACACCACCCATACCGGAGGATACTACGATAACCGCAGTAATCGGAGAGCAGTTACGCATGATGGATGCAGCGAAGTGCATGGGGAGCAGCATCAATACCGGGTGCAAGCCACTGTGAGCAGCAACTGCCGGAGTGAGGGATGCGAATGCGAAGAAGGGAGCGTTACCACTGCCCATAACGATTGCAGACATGGAGATGATTGCTACCATAACCAGCATCATAGCCATGGGGCTGAAGCCCAAATCTTTGGAGCCGTCAATCAAAGTGCTGATTGCACCCATGGAAATCAAGCC
>CALCUU010000032.1 GCA_937906915.1 uncultured Phascolarctobacterium sp.
TCAACAATTTTTTACTAAAATTATCCCAACAGTTTCGCCAATTCCCTGTGCACTTGCTCCAAAGTTTCTTCCAAAGCTCCGCTGTTATCCAGCACCACGTCCGCGAATTTCTTTTTATCTTCCAAGGACATTTGCGCCGCGATACGTGCCTTTACCTCTTCTTCCGTCATACCACTGCGAATCATGGCGCGTTTAATTTGTTGTTCCTTGCTTACAGCAACAAGCCAAACCAAGTCCACACGCTCGTGCCATTTAGTTTCAATTAAAAGAGGCACGTCCAAAACGGCAAGCTTCGCTTTTTGCTCCCTTGCTTCTGCGAGGAAAGCTTCTGCTTCGTCCCACACAATTTTGTGCAAAATGCCTTCCAAGGTTTTCAAAGCTTCTTTATCGCTAAAAACAAGCTGAGAAATTTTTGCCCTGTCCATTTCGCCGTCAGCAGTTAAGTATTCTGCGCCAAAGGCTTCTGCCACAAGAGCAAGTCCCTTGCTACCTTTTGCTACAGCGTTACGACTAACTTCGTCCGCATCAAAGACAGGTACGTTTTGCTTGCGCAGCTCCGTAGCCACAGTGCTTTTGCCGGAAGCAATGCCCCCTGTTAAACCAATAATTTTCATAAGCTTCTCCTATTTTTGACAATGCTGGCAGTACACGGTTCCCCTGCCACCAACTTTTGCAGTAGCCAAAGGCTCGCCACATTTGGTGCAAGGCTTGCCCCCACGTCCATATACCAGCAAATATTTTTGGTTTTCACCGCTTTTACCTTCGCCGTCCTTATAATCACGGAAGGTAGTGCCACGATTTTTAATGCCTTGGGCAATTACCGCGTTGATTGCTTCGCAAAGCGCAACAAGTTCTTCATCACTCAAGGTGTTGGCGTGACGCAAAGGGTTAATTCCGCTTAGCGCCAAACATTCATCAGCGTAGATGTTGCCCAAGCCTGCGATAACCTTTTGGTCTAAGATGAAAGTCTTCACAGGCTTACGTGCCTTCTTCGCCAAAGGTGTTAAATATTCCACGGTAAAGCCTTCACTTAAAGGCTCCGGTCCCAAAGTTTCGTAACCGTCGATGTAGGCATCGTTATCTGTCACAAGGTACAGCGTTCCAAAAGTACGGATATCCGTAAACCACAGGGTAACGTCATCGGTCAAAGTAAATTTTATTTTTGCATAAGGCGGTGCTTCCTGCCCACTGTCTTGAGCAATGAGAGCCCCCGTCATACGCAGGTGCACGATAAGTTTTTGGTTAGGCGCAGTTTTCAGCACAAGGTACTTACCCTTACGACCAACCTCTAAAATTGTTTTTCCGGTCAAACCCGCAACGAAGTTTTCCACGCTGGGGTGCTTAACCAATCTATCCAGATACACTTCTACGGAAGTGATTTTTTTATTTGTAATCCGCGGGGCAAGGGTCTTACGCACCTGCTCCACTTCTGGCATTTCAGGCATGGGTACCTCCTATTTAGTCTCTGCCCAGTTTTTACCGAACTTCACGTCAGCAAGCAAAGGAATGTCCAAGGTAGCAGCACTTTCCATAGCTTCTTTCACCAATTTGGCAGCAATTTCTTTTTCTGCTTCGGGAACTTCTAAAACAAGTTCGTCGTGTACTTGCAGTAAGATGCGAGATTTCAAGCCTGCTTCCTTCAACGCAGCAGCAACCTTAACCATAGCATTCTTCATAATATCAGCAGCAGTGCCTTGAATGGGAGTGTTAATGGCAGTGCGCTCTGCAAAGCTACGCAAATTAAAATTACTGTGCATAATTTCCGGAAGATATCTTCTGCGACCAAGCAAGGTAGTAACGTAACCTTGCTTACGTGCCAGCTCAACAATTCCGTCCATATATTGCTTCACGCCAGTGTAACGGGCAAAGTAATTTTCAATGTAGCCTGCCGCTTCACTTCTGCTAACCTTAATTTGTTGGGACAAGCCAAAATCGCTGATACCGTAAACGATACCGAAGTTTACAGCCTTCGCCCTGCTACGCATTTGGGCAGTAACCTCTTCCAAGGGCACGCCAAAAACTTCTGCCGCAGTACGGGCGTGTACGTCTTGGTCATTCTTAAAGCCTTCAAGCATAACTTCGTCCTTGGCAATGCACGCCAAAATTCTCAGCTCTACTTGGGAGTAATCGCAGCTCATCAAATAGTCGTAGCCTTCGCCGGGCACGAACACCCTGCGAATTTGCTTGCCTTCTTCGGTGCGGGTAGGAATATTTTGCATATTGGGGTCTGCACTGGAAAGGCGACCGGTAACAGTAACAGTTTGTTGGAAGCGTGTGTGAATGCGTCCGGTCTTAGGGTTTTGCAAAGGCTTCAAGCCGTCAATGTAGGTGGATTGCAATTTCGCCAGTTTGCGATGTGCCAAGATAGTGCTAATCAAAGGGTGCTTGCCTTCCAGCTCTTCCAAAACTTTTACGTCGGTAGAGTAGCCAGTTTTAGTTTTCTTGATAACGGGCAAGCCTAAATGTTCAAAAAGCACTACGCCCAATTGCTTGGGAGATTTCAAATTAAAATCTTCGCCAGCTTGCTCGATGGCAGTTTTTTCCAGCTTATTGATGCGGAAGCTCATATCTTCAGCCAACTGGTCTAAAAGTTCCATGTCAGGCTTAATTCCGTTGAACTCCATTTGCGCCAACACTTTGGCAACAGGAAGCTCTAAATTTTTATATAAAGTGTCTTGCTCTTTTACACGCAAATATTCGCGGAAGATTTTTACCAAAGCGTCAACAGCTTCTGCTCCTTCGAGCTTCTTGCCAAAAATGTAGCGGGCAGTTACGTCTTCCAAAGCGTAGGAGCTATGACCGGGGTCGTCAATGTAAGCGGCAAGTGCCACATCTTCCACGATACCCATTGCCTCAAAGCCTTGGCACAGGCAAACCTTGTAGACTTCCTTGCTCTCGCAGGTAGCCTTCAATGCATTTTCATTGGCAAGCCAGTTGTAAAAACGCTTCCAGCCGCCACTGCTTTCTTCCAAAACGTAAAGAGTTTCGTCTGCGAAAATCTCTGCCCTTGTAAAGTACAGGTTGGGTAAAGTTCCAGCAATTTTTACGGCGAAGGCAGTAACCTTGTCGCCCACAAGCTTGTCAAAGAAAACCTTAGCTTCTGCGTCAGTTGCCAAAAGCTTTTCAGTTTCAACAGCTTCTTCCACAAATTCACCAAAGAGTCCAAAATTGACAGGCTCTTCTTCAATTTCGCCACCAATTATCGCAGCGAAACGCTCGTACATATTTCTAAACTCCAAGTCCAAAAGCAAGGAACGTGCTTCGTCCTTCATCTCTTTCAGCTCGTAGTCCTGCATATCTAAGGAAACAGGCACGTCTGTAAAAATAGTTGCCAGCTTTTTACTAAGCAAAGCAGATTCCTTATTGGCTTCCAGCTTCGCCTGCAAAGCTTTACCTTTAACATTGGCAATATTTTCCAAAACAGTTTCCACATCGCCATATTCCAAGATAAGCTTCATGGCAGTTTTCTGTCCAACGCCAGGCACACCGGGAATATTATCAGAAGTATCACCCATCAAGCCTTTCAGTTCAATAAGCTGCTTAGGCACAAGCCCCTCGTAATTGGCAGCGAACTCTGCCTCGTCAAAAATTTGCATATCGGTAATGCCACGCTTGGTGTAATAAACCTTGGTGCGTTTGTCAACAAGCTGCAGCTCGTCGCGGTCACCAGTAACGATGTGCACTTCCACATCTTCGGGAGCGTGCACTGCAAATGTACCGATGATATCGTCCGCTTCGTAATTATCCAGCTCTAAGGAAACGATGTTCAACGCTTCCAAAACCTTCATAGTCAACGGGAACTGTTCGGAAAGTTCGCTGGGTGTCGGTTTGCGAGTTCCCTTGTAATCTGCAAACATCTCTGTTCTAAAAGTCTTGCGCGATTTGTCGAAAGCAACCGCAATATATTTCGGTTGAATTTCTTCCAACAATTTCAGCAGCATATTACAAAAGCCGTACACTGCGCCCGTATGCAAGCCTTGCCTGTTCATCAAAGGCGGCAGGGCGAAGAAGGCTCTGTGAATTAAGCTGCTACCATCTATAACTAAAAATTTATCTGCCATATTTGTCACCTTTTATTTCCAATCCATTTTTTAGACCACGCAAACAACGTGTTGGACATTTTTTCAAAATCAACCTTGTTATCATTTTTCAAGCTCAAAAAAGTTTCAACTATACTTCTTTCTTCACCAGAAACTTTTTCCAACAAAGCTTTCTGACTCTTGATATAACAACCAGTTTCTTTAAAGCAAATCGCTTGCACCACGAAGGAAGCAGCCTTATACAAACCTTTTAAAATTTCATCGCTCTTTTCATGAAGCATATTATGAACGCAACCATGATAGATATTGCAAGCACCAATCTTAATTGCCCTATCAATTGCAGCTTCATCAATCAGTCCAAGCAGTTCATCAAGACTGCCTTTTATCTGTGTTGTATCGTGATAAAACTGGAACAAATCTGATGGCTCCCAGTTCAAAAGTTCTTTTTTGCCAGAAACAAAGCCACAAATAAGCTCTCTATTCGGTAAAATGTCTAACATTGCATTGTAAGCCTGAATATCTTGCGCAGTAAGTTCATCAAGAATAACTACAACATCGATGTCGCTAGTTTCTGTTGCTTCGCCTCGTCCATAGCTTCCTTGTAAGCCAACAAACCACACTCGGTTTCCAAAATTTTCTTCCAAAGCTTGAACGAAATTCTCCATCCACAAAGAAATCTCTATCACAAAATCACCTCCATATCACCGAAGCAGTCCCTTTAAAATCTTATCTTGCTATACTTTTTCTTCAATCATTAACTTTTATTATAACATCACACGCTAATTCTATAAACCGCCTAGCAAAACAAAAACTCCACGCCGTAAGACGTGGAGTTTAAATTTAGAAAGGTATCAGATTATC
>CALCUU010000033.1 GCA_937906915.1 uncultured Phascolarctobacterium sp.
CTCAACAAGTGCATAACGTGACGGAGAATTTTTTGCTTCTTCTCCGATTTTCTTTTTCATATTATTATAAAATTCCTTTGCGGTTGCAAGAGAATGGTTGCCGTCACCTACTGCGTAGGTCATAGGTGCTTTGCCGGAGCCTTCGTGTTTTGCGAGCACGTCTGCTTCGTAAGCAGCGATTGCTTCGTTGATAGCTTCAACCTCTGCGTTTTGAAGCAGGTAGCCTTCGATATGACCGCCACCTTCCATCAGGTCGAAGTCGTAAATTTTAGGAAGCTCTGCCTTTTTCGCAGTAAGAGGTTCAATAATGCGTTCCTTTTCGTCGTCGCACAAAAGTAATACGTGGGGCAATTCCATGTTAGCGTTACGTCTAATTTCTACACGGGGCGGAATGCGTTCCAAAACAGTTTGCTCCGTCGCACGAATTGCAGATTTAGAATCTGCGTTGTAATCGTACTGCTCCAAATCAATAACGCCAACGATGCCTTTACGAACCACACCATTTTTCAAGGTGCGTTCTACATAAACGTAAGCGTCCTTGTATTCAGTGAAGATGTCTTCCGCAAGATACTTCGCCATATTTTCGTTAATGCTTTTAATGCGCTCTGCTCTATCTACGTTCAGCTCCGCTTCGGGGAAAACTAAATTTAAAGTAGAAACTGATTCGCCTACGTTTTCACGAACTCGCTTCCAGTATTCCGGTTGGGAAGTGAATTGGTCGCAGGCAATTACTGCCCATTTTTCAAAGCTTACATTTTTAGGTAACAATATGTTAGCGGGTGCAAAAGTTTTCATGGTAAATCTCCTTATGTTCAAGATAAAATCTAAAAGTTTTCTTCATTAAATTACTACTATTTTACCACGCTTGTTACCCTTTCACAATGCAAGTAAAAAGTATACACCCTAAACAAAAATGCACCCACTTTCGTGAGTGCATTTTATTTCTTATTCTACTTCTGTTTCAACTCTTGCGAGGATGAAGCACAAATCAGACAAACGGTTTAAGCAGATGAGAACTTGGGGATTAACTTCTTCGGTTTCTGCCAAGCGAAGCAGGCAACGTTCTGCACGACGGGTGGTGGTACGTGCCATATCGAGGGCAGCAGCACCAACGGTGTCGCCAGGTATGATGAAGTGTCCCAAAGGTTGGAGCATTGCATCGAATTTATCGATGGTAGCTTCAAACAGCTTAACGTGGTCTTCTTTGATGTAAGGTTCGGGCAAATTAAGGCTTGCAATGTCAGCCATTACGGACATCAAAAGTTTTTGGATATTGAAGATGGTTTCTTTAACGTCTTCACGTTTTACGTTGGCACGAGCCATACCCAAAGCGGAAGTGATTTCATCTACAGTACCATAAGCTTCTACGCGCAGGCTTTGTTTAGGAACACGTTGACCAGTGTAAAGACCGGTAGTTCCTTTGTCACCAGTTCTGGTATATACAGCAGCTTTAGCCATTTTGCACCCTCCTTTCATAAATTAAGAAGTGTATTTAGAATTAGTAGATTTCTTCGGGAGCGAAGAAGTTGTTGATTTCGCGTTCTGCAGCTTCCGGGGAGTCGGAACCGTGAACGATGTTTTCGCCGATGGACAGAGCATAGTCGCCACGGATGGAGCCGGGAACTGCTTCCAACGGATTGGTAGCGCCGTTCAATTGACGAACTGCTTTAATAGCGTTTTCGCCACGGATAACTGCGCAGATCATCGGGCCGCCGGTGATGAAGTCAACCAATTCACCGAAGAAAGGTTTGCCTTCATGTTCAGCATAGTGGAATTTAGCTTGAGCTTCGGTAACTTTAACGAGTTTCAAAGCAGCAACGGTCAAGCCTTTGTGTTCATAACGAGCGATGATGTCGCCGATCAAATTTTTTGCAACGCCGTCGGGTTTAACGAGTACGAGGGTTTGTTCCATTGTAAATCTCTCCTTAATATTTAAATATAAAATTTATACTAAATCGTGAAACGATTTTAGTCAATTAAGCTTTCAGCAGCTCTTGGTATTTTGCTGCGTCAAGTTTTTGTACCATAGCGGTAATAAGTTTTACTGCGCCAAGGTAATCGTCCATGTGGATTACGGATTGGTGACTGTGAATGTAGCGAGTAGGTACGCTAAAGGTTAAGGTCAGCACACCCGCACCACTCATGTGAATTTTGCCACCGTCAGTACCGCCACCTTCGGAAATGCTGATTTGAGTAGGAATGCCCAGTTCTTTTGCAGTTTCAAAAGCGAAGTCGCGGAGTGCGGTGTTAGGAATCATACTTGCATCGAAGATGGTAATAGCAATGCCCTTACCAATTTTTGCCGGAGCAATGTCATCACTTACACCAGGAGTACCACCTGCAACGCAGGTATCCAGTACGAAAGCAATGTCCGGGTTCAGCATGGTTGCACTGGTTTGCGCACCACGCAAGCCAACTTCTTCTTGCACAGTTGCCACAGCCTTTGCCTTAACAGACTTGGTCGCATTTGGCATTCTGGCCCCCGCCGCAGACACACGTTGCACCCCAACACGTGCAGCATCTGTACGTTCCGCAGCAAACAAAACACCTGGAAATAGCAATAATAACGTTGCAAAAAACTTTAATTTCATCGGTTCCCACCCTACATTAAGTTATACGTTATTTTATCAAATAAAACCCAACTGCGCAAGAAGATAAAAACAACTTGATTTTTTTATCGGTCAGAATTATCATAGCATCCAGAAAAATCAAATAAATTTAAGGGACTTATTTATGGCAAAAGACGATGTAATTGTTTTTTCTGGTACAGTTGAAGACAAATTACCAAACACTATGTTTCGTGTAAAATTGGAAAATGGTCATGAAATTTTGGCAACCGTTTGTGGCAAAATGCGCAAGGCACGTATTTGGGTTAACGTTGGCGAACGTGTTCGTGTTGAAATGACCCCATACGATTTAGACAAAGGGCGCATCACATTTGTTGAACGCAACAAACCTGGTTCTGAAAACGCACAATAATACAACCGCAATTTGCGGTTTTTTTATTACAAAAATTAACTCATTTTTCTTGTCTAAATTTCAAGTTTCTGATAAAGTATAATTTATATTATATGGAATGAAACGGAGAATAACTTTTCTTGTCACACTGCTAATCAGTGTTGGCGTTGCCAACGCTGCTGTTCGTGGTGAAAAAAGTATTACCAGAAATCAAGCATCTGCACAAACGGTTCGCACCGCAACACAGCGGGGCGCAAACAGCACAAACATCGTTGTTCGCGATACGGCAAAAAAAGCACCCCAGCGCACAAACATATCATCACGTAACGCACGCAGTGGCACACAAACAACCGCCCGCACCGGGACAAATGTACGCACCCCTGTTCCAAGTGCCACAAAAAAACGCAATATTAGCCGTGCGACCAAATCAATCAACACAAACAGCGCACGCACAATAATCAGTCGTGCCGCCATTGGCGCCCCAGAACCTGCCGAAAAAATGGGCGAAGGATACAACAAATGTCGTGATGCATATTTCACATGTATGGATCAATTTTGTGCCATTGTTGATGCGAATCAAAAGCGTTGTTCTTGTTCTGCAAATATTGCCAAGTACGCCAAGGTTGAAGAGGCTGTAAAAGACGGAATGATCGTGCTCGTTGATGACGAGGTGTTCGACGCGTTCCTTAAAGAGGTCAAG
>CALCUU010000034.1 GCA_937906915.1 uncultured Phascolarctobacterium sp.
AAGGGACCGCATGCTACCAAGCCAACGAAGATAATGCGGTACGGGAGAATTGCTTTAACGCCCATCAAATATTCAACGCAGCGTTCGCCATAGTAGTTCCAACCCAAAATAGTGGTGAATGCAAAGAGCACCAAGCCAACCATCAAAATAATGGAGCCAAATTCCGGATAAACAGAGCTAAATGCTTGGTCAGTCATTGCTGCGCCGTTCAGTTCGCCTTGCCATACACCAGTTACTACGAGGGAAAGACCAGTCAAGGTGCAGATGATGATGGTATCAATAAAGGTACCGGTCATGGAAACGAGACCTTGTTCAGCAGACCATTTAGTTTTTGCAGCAGCTGCTACGATAGGAGCAGAACCTAAGCCGGATTCATTGGAGAATACGCCACGAGCAACACCACTGCGCATTGCCAGCATCATACCTGCGCCAGCAAAACCACCTACAGCAGCAGTACCATTGAATGCGCTGTCAATTACAGTTGCGATTGCAGCAGGAACTTGGTCAGCGTTAGCAACCAAAATGCCCAAAGTAGAAATCAAATAGATAACTGCCATACCGGGAACAATTTTTTCTGCAACGCTAGCAATGGATTTCAAACCACCAATGGTTACAACAGCAACTACGATGGTGAGTGCGATACCAGTGTAAATAACAGGAATACCAGCGGAAATTTGAGTAATTTCTACGATGGAGTTTACTTGAGCGAAGGTACCAATGCCAAAGAACGCGCACATTACACCGAAAGCTGCGAACATAACTGCCAAAGGTTTGTATTTTTCGCCCATACCTTTTTCGATGTAGTACATGGGACCACCGGAGATATTACCGTTGTCATCCACAGTACGATATTTAACTGCCAACAAGCATTCTGCGTATTTAGTTGCCATACCGAAGAATGCTGCAACCCACATCCAGAACAATGCACCAGGACCACCCATCTTAACAGCAGTTGCTACGCCAACGATGTTACCGGTACCAACAGTTGCTGCCAAAGCAGTACACAAAGCTTTAAAGCTACTTACGTCGCCTTCGCCTTCACTTTTCGCACCAAAGATAAGCTTCAGAGCAGGAATAAGTTTGAAAACTTGGATAAGGTTCAAGCGGATGGTAAGCCAAATACCAGTACCAACAAGCAAGATCAGGAGGGGCGGGCCCCAGACAAAGGAGTCAATTTGGTTGAGCAGGTCTAACATTTTTTCATTACCTCTTTCTTTTTTATAAATACTCTCTCATGTTTTAGGTAAGTAAATAGAAAAGCCAGAGCATATAAAAATATACTCTGGCTGAAAAAACAAACTTGTATAATCATCCTCGCAGGCATACCAAATAAATATACCCGTTTGGAATGTATCATCATATTGTTTTTGCTCTGTCCATTGGCCTGAGAGATAAGGATACTTGATCCGTGCACCTTCGGCGCCCATTTAAGGGACTCTCCAGAGTTGTGTCCATATACGGTTCCGTTTCCTGAGAAACACCTGAGAGTTTTGCTCCTTCGGTAGACCGCTAGGTCTTCTCCCATATACTTCATCCACTCAATATTTACTTACGAGGAATATTGTAGCACAATATCTAGAAAATGCAAGAGCTTTTATCACAAGATTTTCTAAAATGTGACAAGACTGTCGCTACAAACTTTATACTTGCAAATAGATTATCCACATACAAAAAACTGCACCCCTTGCGGAGTGCAGTCTAAGTTTTTAACTAATTATTATTTATCTTCTTCCAAATGTTTCAGATAAGCTTTGGTTTCAGATACAACAACGCCACTCAAGAGAACAAGAGCAACCAAGTTGGGGAATGCCATCAAGCCGTTGCAGATATCGGACAGAACCCAAATTTCTTCCAATTTCAGGTAAGGACCGCATGCTACCAGCACGATGAAGATTACGCGATACGGGAGAATACCTTTTACGCCTACCAGATATTCTACGCAACGTTCGCCGTAGTAGTTCCAGCCAAGAATGGTGGTGAATGCAAAGAGGGACAAGCCAATCATGAGCAGGATAGGACCAACGTTGGAATAAGTGCTGGAGAATGCTTGGGAAGTCATTGCCGCACCGTTTACGTCGCCGCACCATACGCCAGTTACGATTAAGGACAAACCAGTAAGAGTACAAATGATGATGGTATCGATGAAGGTACCGGTCATGGAAACGAGACCTTGTTCAGCGGACCATTTGGTTTTTGCTGCTGCTGCTACGATAGGAGCAGAACCTAAACCGGATTCATTGGAGAAAATACCGCGAGCGATACCGCTACGCATAGCCAGCATTACGGAGGAACCTAAGAAACCGCCTGCTGCTGCAGTAGGATTGAACGCGCCATCAATAACCATGGAGATTGCGTTGGGAAGTTGGTCGATATGAGTACCGATAATACCAAGAGTGCAAACGAAGTAGATACCAGCCATGGTGGGAACTACCATTTCAGATACGTTAGCGATGGATTTAATACCGCCAATGGTAATAACTGCTACCAAAATGGTAAGTGCGATACCAGTGTAGCTAGTAGGAATACCAGCTGCGATTTGAGTAATTTCTACGATGGAGTTAATTTGTGCGAAGGTACCAACGCCTAAGCAAGCACTGCCGATACCGAATACAGCAAACAAAATTGCCAAGAATTTAAAGTTTTGACCTAAGCCCATTTCGATGTAGTGCATCGGGCCACCGGCGATATTGCCGTTTTCGTCAACTTTACGGAATTTAACTGCCAGTAAGCATTCTGCGTATTTGGTAGCCATACCGAAGAAAGCTGCCAGCCACATCCAGAACAATGCACCAGGACCACCTGCTTTAAGAGCAGTAGCAACACCTACGATGTTACCGGTACCAACGGTTGCTGCAAGAGCAGTACAAAGAGCTTTAAAGCTGTTAACGTCGCCTTCGCCGTCGCTTTCAGCAGAGAAGATAAGTTTCAGAGCCATGGGAAGTTTCATAACTTGGATTAAGCCCAATCTTACGGTGAGCAAAATACCGGTGCCAAGTACCAAGATAATCAGTGGCAAGCCCCATACATAACCATTAATTGTGTTTAAAGTGTCTAACATTTTTACCTCTCCCTTATAAATAAATTTCTCTCATGTTAGATAAGTAAATAAAAATGCCAGAGCATATACATACTCTGGTTTGATTGCAAAACGCCAATAAAATACCAACGCTTGCTTTCTCTGTCCTTTGGCCTGAGAGATAAGGATGCGTAATCCGTGCACCTTCGGCGCCCATTTAAGGGACTCTCCAGAGTTGTGTCTGCGAGCGGTTCCGCTTCGTTAAAAGCACCTGTGAGTTTTACTCCTTCGGTAGACCGCAAGGTCTTCTCCCACACGCTTCATCCACTCATTATTTACTTATGTGTTTTATTATAGCACTTTTTGTAAAATACGCAAGTGTTTCTTCACATTTTTGTTATGTATACAATACACTACTTACACAAATCAGAAAATAGAAAAAACAAAAAGGACTTCCGATTTTTTCTCGGAAGTCCTGTAAAATTTGAAACAATTTTTTATTTGCCTTCAGCTTTAAGCTCTTTAATATGAGCTTTTCTTTTGCGAACCTCGCCCCAATATTCAAAGTAGCGTTTGGTTTCCGCAACCACTACCCCACTCAAGCCAACAAGGGCAATTAAGTTGGGAAGTGCCATCAAACCATTAACAATATCTGCGATAACCCAAATGGTTTCTAATTTAAGGAAGGCACCACAGCCAACAAGGGCAATGTAAACGTAGCGATAAGGCTTAATGCCTTTAACGCCTACAAGATACTCCATGCAACGCTCGCCATAATAGCTCCAGCCAATAATGGTAGTGAACGCAAAAAGTACCAAGCCACTGGTCAGCAAATATTTTGCTGCAAAGGGGAACGCCGCAGAGAAAGCAGCTTCGGTGAGCGCAGCACCGTTTACGTCGCCACACCACACGCCAGTTACAATCAAGGAAAGACCAGTCAAAGTACAAATGATGATGGTATCAATAAAGGTACCGGTCATGGAAACAAGACCTTGTTCCGCAGGCCATTTGGTTTTCGCAGCAGCAGCTACGATGGGCGCACTACCCAAGCCAGCTTCGTTAGAATAAATACCACGAGCAATACCACTACGCATTGCCAGCATCATTGTCGCACCAAGGAAACCGCCAGTTGCCGCAGTACCGGTAAAGGCACTGTCCAGAACAAGCTTGATAGCAGGAATAACTTGGTCAGAGAACACGCAAAGAATAGAAACAGTGGTGATGATATACAGCACTGCCATAAAAGGTACAATCTTACTTGCTACATTAGCAATGGATTGCAAGCCACCAATAATAATGAAGGCAACCAAAACGGTAAGCACGCCTGCAGTATAAAGCACAGGCAAATCAAAGGACACATTCAAAATAGAAGTAATTGCATTAACTTGGGTAAAGGTACCGGAGCCTAAAGCTGCAGTCATTACGCCAAAGATTGCAAACATTACTGCCAAAGGTTTAAACTTTTTACCTAAACCGTTTTCGATGTAGTACATAGGACCGCCGGAAGCATTACCGTTCTCGTCAATAATACGATACTTAACAGCAAGCACGCCTTCTGCATACTTGGTTGCCATTCCGAAGAAAGCTGCCAACCACATCCAGAAGAGTGCACCCGGACCACCTGCTTTTACCGCAGTTGCTACGCCTACAATGTTACCAGTACCAACAGTTGCTGCAAGAGCAGTACACAATGCTTGGAAGCTGTTGATGTCACCGCTACCGGTGTTTCTGGCGGCAAAAATAAGCTTTAGTGCCATAGGAAGCTTGAACACTTGCAACAAGTTCAAGCGAATGGTAAGGAGAATACCTGTACCAATCAAAAGAATCATCAGGGGCGGACCCCACACAAAGCCATTTACTGTCGTCAAAAATTCTAACATTACAACACCTCACATAGTTTTAACAATATGGACAACATTGTACCAGAAAACCGTATAGCATACAACATTTTAAAAATTGTATACACGTATTTTTAATGACACAAACGGTTTCAATAAAAAATAAAGGTTATTTTCAAGCGAGGAGCAAAACAAAAAGGACTTCCGATTTCTCGGAAGTCCGTATTGTTAATTTGGTGGAGACGAGCGGAATCGAACCGCTGACCCCCTGCTTGCAAGGCAGGTGCTCTCCCAGCTGAGCTACGCCCCCACTTCATTATGTAATTATTCATTTGGTGGGCCTAAGTGGACTTGAACCACTGACCTCACGCTTATCAGGCGTGCGCTCTAACCAGCTGAGCTATAGGCCCGAATAATCACTTTGAAGGCAGAGCCTTCAAAACCAAACAAAACCTAAGCAAATGTGCGTCGACTGAAGTCTACGAGGAATCTTCATTCCTCATGTCTCCATAGAAAGGAGGTGATCCAGCCGCACCTTCCGATACGGCTACCTTGTTAC
>CALCUU010000035.1 GCA_937906915.1 uncultured Phascolarctobacterium sp.
AAGCATAAGTTGGATGGCAAGAGCCACGTTTTGATTGGTACTACCGGCAGATTGCTTGACCATATCCGTAAGGGCAACACTTCCCTTGGTGGGGTGAAGTACCTTGTTCTGGACGAAGTTGACGAAATGCTTCTGCAAGGTTTCATTGACGAAGCCAGCGAGCTTATCGCTATGACCAGTCCTGAACGTCAAACCATGCTCTGCTCCGCAACACTGAATGAGGAAGTTCGTAAGTTAGGTAAACGCATTACCCGTAACTGCTCCCTCATCGACATTAACCCTGCTGAAGCTACCGTAGATAAAATCCAACAAATCTGTTTGAAAACTACGGAAGAGTACAAGAATAAAGCAGTTGCTTCCTTGATTGACCGCTACAATCCGTATTTGGCAATTGTGTTCTGCATTAGCAAGGAGCGTACCAAAGAGTTAGGCGATTGGCTGGGAACTCAAGGCTACAACGTTGATGTGCTCCACGGCGAAATGTCTGCGGCGAAACGCAAGACTGTTATGAAAACCTTTAGGGATGCCAAAATTCAAATTCTGGTAGCAAGTGACCTTGCTGCTCGTGGTTTGGACGTTGAAGGCGTAACCCACGTTATTAACTACGATATTCCTCACGATGTTGATTGGTACGTGCACCGCATTGGCAGAACTGGTCGCGCAGGTAACGAAGGCGTTGCTGTTACCTTATACACTGCTGACGAAGTAAAGTGGTTGAAAAATATCGAAAGCAAGCTGAACATTACCATGGAACGCCAAAACTTGGAGGGTAAGACTGTGGTGCGCCGCACTACAACTTCTTCCGCACCTAAGAAGAAAAAAGCAGGCGCTCCTAAGCGTGGACGTAATGCGGTTGCTGACAAACGTAAGGCACCTAAGACTGGTTCTAACCGTCGACAAAACAAGAAAGCGTGATTATTATGTAGAGATTGCTCGAAGCGAGCAATCTCTTTTTATTTACATAGACACGTGATAGGTTTATAATTATTCTGATATAGAATTTTTATTTTTAGAATGGAGAAGAATACTATGTCTGAAATTAGAGTTCGCTTCGCTCCCAGTCCCACTGGTTACTTACATATTGGCGGTGCTCGTACCGCACTTTTCAATTGGCTTTTTGCAAAGAAGATGGGCGGTAAAATGATACTGCGCATTGAAGATACAGATACAGAACGTTTGAAGGAGGATTCCGTCAGCCAAATTTTGACCAGCCTGAAATGGTTAGGCTTAAATTGGGACGAAGGTCCCGAAGCTGGCGGTGAGTATGGTCCGTACTATCAATCTGAGCGTCAGGAGATTTACACTAAGTTCGCCCAACAATTGGTGGCAGAAGGTAAAGCCTACTACTGCTTCTGCACTTCTGAAGAATTAGAGGCGGAACGTGAAAAGCAACGTGCGGCAAAGGAACCCTTCCGCTACGCTCGCACCTGTCGTGAATTAGACCCTGCCATTGCCAACGCTCGCAGGGAAGCAGGGGAACCGTGTTCTATTCGTATCAAGATTCCCACAGAAGGTAGCGTCGTTGTCCACGACTTGATTCACGGTGACGTAACCTTTGACTTAAAACAATTGGACGATTTTGTCATTGTCAAAAGCAATGGTATGCCCACCTACAACTTTGCCGTTGTTGTAGACGACCATTTGATGAAGATGAGCCACGTTCTTCGTGCGGAGGAACATCTTTCCAACACTCCCAAGCAGCTTTTGATTTACGAAGCTTTAGGCTGGGAACCCCCTGCTTTCGGACATATGCCTATGATTTTGGCACCTGACCGTTCCAAATTGAGCAAACGTCACGGCGCAACCTCTGTTGAAGAATTTAGAGACCAAGGTTATTTGCCGGAAGCTATTGTAAATTACTTGACCCTCCTTGGTTGGGGACCTGGTGATGAAAGAGAAATCTTTAGCTTGGCAGAAACCGTTGAGCTCTTTGCGCTTGAGCAAATGTCTAAGAAGGCTGCCGTGTACGACACTAAGAAGCTGACTTGGATGAACGGTCAATATTTGTCAGAGCTTCCTTTAGAAAAAATCTTGCCGGAAGCAGAAGTTTTCTTCATTAAAGAAGGCTTGTGTGACGAAGCTTGGCTTGCAGAAAATAAAGAGTACTTTGCCAAGTTGATTGACACCGTCCGTGTGCGCGTGAAGACCTTGCAGGAGGTAGTGGATGCTTCTACTTACTTCTTCAAAGATTTAGAAGGCTACGATGAAAAGGGTGTAGCTAAGCACTTCAAACCGGAAGCAATAGAGCTTTTAGAAAAGTGCATTGCTGCTGTGGAGGCTGACGAAGTTTACGACCTTGCCAGCACCGAAGCTGCCTACAATAAAATTGCAGAAGACAATGGCTTGGCGTTGGGCAAGGTAATTCATCCCACACGATTGGCGCTTACGGGTAGAACTGTTAGCCCTGGTATGTTCGACGTAATGGTGCTTTTAGGAAAAGAGAAAACCTTGGCGAGAATGGGCAAGGCTATTGAATACATTAAGACTTTAGGATAGGAGGTAGGTTCATGAAAATATTTTTAACTGCTTTATTGTGCATGCTGTTGTGCGTGCCTGCTTTTGCGGACCAACAGACTACTGTGCTTTCTGCGCCTGCTTCCATTAAAAAGGCAACAGGTTTGCTGCCCTACATCGACGGTAGCAATGACCCATTGCTGGAAAAAGAAGCTAATAATATTTTGCAAAAGTATGCGGAAGAGCTGGTGGATAAGGTTGGCAACAAAGGTACCATCAATTACGCTGTACAGCTGAACCGTCCCAGTTTGGTAAGCGTGCTCTTGCAAGCTAATAATGAGAAGAAGGTTGCCTACAAGGGCGTGAACCTTGACTTAACTACTGGTCGCGAATTTATTGTATATGATTTCTTTACTAAGGATGATAATGTGAAAGAGACCTTGGGCGATTATGCAGACGTGCTCTTTTCTGAAAAGGGTATCTACACCCGCGAAAGTGAAAAGACCGGCTACACTGCTTTCGTACCTTACAGCAAGCTGATGGCTAGCATGCGCATTGGCGAAGCAGGTCGTCTTGTACAAATTGCCAAGCTGACCCGCAATGCGGAGGGCAAAACCTTGACCGTACCCAACGGTAGCATGATGGCAATGAAGTTGGACTCCAATCCTACTACTGGTTACCGCTGGATTGTGACCTATCCGGAAGGTGCGGAGAACGCTATTAAAAATGTAGGTAGTTCCTTTATCATGCCTCGTGGTGATGACCAACGTACCGGTATGCCCGGTGTGGAAATCTTGGTGTTCACTGCCCAAGAGCCTGGCACTTATAACTTGAAGCTTGATTATAAACGTCCTTGGGAACGTATTGGCATAGATAGCTTTAACTTTACCGTTGTTGTGAAGGAGTAAACATGGATAACTCTAAGGAAAGAATTATAGAATTACTTGCTCCTGCCGGAAGCTGGGAAGCTCTTGAAGCTGCAGTGAACGCAGGCGCAGACGCAGTATATATGGGTGGCAAGGCCTTTGGTGCTCGCCAATACGCTAGTAACTTCGATAGGGAAGAGATGGCGAAGGCAGTTTACTTTGCCCACATGCACCGCGTAAGAATTTATATTACCGTAAATACCCTTGTGGACGATAGCGAGATGCAGGATTTGGCAAGCTACTTGCTCTTCCTCAACAATGTTGGCGTTGACGGTATCATCGTGCAGGATTTGGGCGTAATCCGTTTGGCAAAACAAATCGTGCCTGACCTGCCCTTACACGCCAGCACCCAAATGACCGTTACCAATAGCAGTGGTGTAGATTTTTCCATTGAAGCTGGTATGGAGCGTACCGTTGTAGCTCGTGAGCTTAGTCTTGAAGAAATCAAAGCTGCCTGCAGTCGTGGTACGGAAATTGAAACCTTTATCCACGGTGCGCTGTGCGTATGCTATTCTGGTCAATGCTTGATGAGTAGCTTGATTGGTGGTCGTAGTGGTAACCGTGGTCGCTGCGCTCAACCTTGTCGCTTGCCCTACAAGCTGATGAACGCTAAGGGTGAGGATATGCTGGCTGGCAAGGACGCTGGTCAATATCTGTTGAGCCCCAAGGATATGAACACCTTGGAAATTTTGCCTGAGCTTATTGAAGCTGGCGTTGTTTCCTACAAAATAGAAGGTCGCATGAAGCGTCCTGAATACGTTGCTGTGGTGGTAGATGCTTACCGTCGTGCTATCGACAGCTACAAAGCGGGCAATTACAATGTGCCCCAAAAAGACTTAGATAATATTGAACAAATCTTTAATCGTGACTTTACTACTGCCTATATGACCCATCGTCCCGGTCGTGAGATGATGAGTGACCGTCGTCCTAATAACCGTGGCGTTTTGGTTGGTCGTGTTGCGAAATTAGACAAAGCTCGTAATAAAGCTACCATTAAATTAGATAAAGAGCTTCACTTAGGTGATGGCTTGGAATTTTGGGTAAGCGTTGGCGGTCGTGTTGGTACTACTGTTACTGAAATGCTCCGTGGTGGCGAAAGCGTTAGCGTTGCCAAGGTAGGGGAGCAAGTTACCATTGACGTACCCAATGGCGTGCGCCTTAATGACCGTGTGTTCCGCACCTTGGATGCGGGATTGATGGCTTACGCTCAACAATTCTTTGGACCTGATGCTAAGAAGCGTATCCCCGTTGATGCAGTTGTAACTGCTAAGCTGGGCGAGCCTATGAAGATTATGCTTACTGACGACGAAGGTAACGTAGGCTACGGTGAAACTAACTTTATCGTGGAAGAAGCACGTAAGCGTGCTCTTGATGACGATGTAGTTCGCAAGCAGGTAGACCGCCTTGGTACTACTGAATACTTCCTTAACAGCTTGACCTTTGAACACGACGACAACGTGATGGTTCCTATGAGCGAAATGAACGAAGCACGTCGTATGGCAGCAGAATCCTTAGACGCTGCTCGCTTGGAAGCATTTGCTCCTGCCCGCAAGCAACGTCATAGCTACAAGGCAGAGCTTGTGCCTCGTGAAAAAGGCAATCGCAATCGTAACGCTATTATTACCGTACACTGCGATACGGTTGCTAAAGTGGAAGAAGCACTGCGTGGTGGAGCAGATAGAATCCTCTTTGCCGGTGACGCCTTTAGCACTAAGGTAATTACTAATGAAGATTATCGCACTGTGGTAGCTCTGGCTCGTAAGGCTGGCAAGGAAGTTGCCTTTGCTACCCCGCGTATTATTAAGGAAGCACAGCTTAAATTCTTTGACAAGCTTTTCGCTTTGTGGAATGAGCTTGCTCCTGATTATGTTTACATCAGCAATAATGGTTTGTGGCCTTTGGCTAAGAAGTACGAAAACTTAAAGCTGTGGGCTGATATGACCCTTAATATTTATAATGTACAATCCCTTGAATTTTGGCACGAAGCAGGTGCCCAAGGCGCATTGCTTTCTCCGGAGCTTACCATGGGACAGGTAGAGCATTTGGCAGCAGTATCTCCCATGCCCGTAGAATGTATGGTGCAGGGCAGATTGGAAATGATGGTTTCCGAATACTGCGTTGGTGGTAGCTTCTTAGGCGATTTGCATAAGGGTGCCTGCAAGTTTAACTGTAAGGAGCCTTTGTTCTTAGGCGACCGCAAGGACGCAGCTTTCCCCGTTGTGGGCGACCAATACTGCAAAATGCACGTCCTCAACGCTCACGAGCTTTCCATGTTGACTAACATCAAGCACATGGAGGACATTGGTGTTGCCAGCCTGCGTATTGACGGACGCAACTACGATGCTAAAGACGTAGGCGAATTAACTAGAATGTATAAGCAAGTTTTGCGTGGCGAAATGCACATCGAAGAAAACTTGCCTAACACTACCCGCGGTCACTACTTCCGCGGAGTGCTCTAATATAATGAAGAAAGACTGAGGTAGTTTCATGGCTCGATACGCTATAAAAACCTTAGAATTTGATAAAGTAAAAAATATTTTGGCAGATAAGACTGCAACTTCCTTAGGTCGTCAGGCTGTAGGTGCTATGCGCATTGAAAGCGAGTTCAGCAAGGTGAAACGCTTGCAGGAGGAAACTGCAGAAGCATTGCGCATTATGGACGAGGGCAAACGCTTTCCCTTTGGCGGTGCTTATAACATCGTTTCCGAAGTGAAGCGTGCGGAGCTGGGTAGTACCCTGGACCCGGAAGAACTGCTCCATATCCAAACCACTGCTGCTGCCATCAGACAAATGAAGTTCTTTTTGCAGGACGAGGCAGAAATCGCTCCTGTTCTTAGCGAATACGCCAATGGTTTAGGCATTTTTACCAAGCTGGAAAAGCAGATTACCAATGCCATTGATGACCACGGCGAAATTAAGGACAGTGCTTCTACTAAATTAGGAGGTCTCCGTACTGCCATCCAAATTTCTAAAAATCGTGTGAAGGAAAAGTTGGATAGCTTGCTCCACGATCCTAGCAACCAAAAATACTTCCAAGAAAACTTGGTAACCATGCGTGGTGACCGTTACGTTATTCCCGTAAAGATGGAATACAAGATGAACTTCCCCGGTATCGTCCATGACCAATCTGGTACTGGCGCAACCCTGTTCATCGAACCTATTGCCGTTGTAAATTTAAACAACGACATTAAACGCTATATGGCAGAAGAAAAAGAAGAAATGGAGCGCATCCTGCGTCAGCTTACTGCTAACGTTGGGGTAGAGGCTCCCGCACTTCTCGCTTCTCTCGATATTTTGACTGACCTTGACGTTATCTGCGCCCGTGCTTACTTGGCACAGGAGCAGCACGCAGTTCGTCCTCAAATGCTCTTGAAGGGCAAGGTGGAAATCAAGCAAGGTCGTCATCCTCTTTTGAACAAAGACACCGTTGTTCCCTTAGACGTGGAGCTGGGTGAGCACTTTAGCATGCTGTTAATTACCGGTCCTAACACTGGTGGTAAGACTGTTGCCTTGAAGGCTGTTGGTCTTTTCGCCTTGATGGCGCAATCCGGTATGTTCATTCCGGCAAGCAGTGCCAAGCTACCTGTGTTCCGCGCTGTTTATGCAGATATTGGTGACGAACAAAGCATTGAGCAAAGCTTGAGTACCTTCTCTGCTCATATGACCAATTTGATTAGCATCTTGGGCGAGGTTAAGAGTGGGGACTTGGTTTTGATAGACGAAATCTGTGCTGGTACTGACCCCAACGAGGGCGCTGCCCTTGCTATGTCCATGTTGGAGCATTTACATAAGAACGAAGTGCTGACCATGGTAACTACTCACTACAGCGAGCTGAAAACCTTTGCTTATGGACACGAGGGTATGGAAAATGCCAGCGTAGAATTTGACCCTGTTTCCCTGCGTCCTACTTATCGCCTGTTGATGGGTGTTCCCGGTAGCAGTAATGCCTTTAACATCAGCCGTCGTCTTGGCTTGGCAGAAGATATTGTAGTACAGGCAGGACGCCTCTTGAACCAAGAGCACGTTCATATGGAAACCGTCTTGCAGGAACTGGAAGGCGAGCGCCGTAAATTTGAAAGCGGTAGCCAAGAGATTGAACGCCTGCGAATTGAAAGCGAGCACTTGCGTAATGAGCTTGCCTTTGCTAAGCAGGACTTCGAGCGTCGTAAGAACGAAATGCTCCGCAAGGCGAGGGAGCAGGCTGACGACATCTACCGTCGTAGCCGTCGCGAGTCCGAGGCTGTGCTGAAAGAGCTGCGTTCCATGAAGGCAGACTTCGATACTAAACGCTTGGAGCAAGCCGCAGAAGAAGCTCGCAAAAAGCTGAACAAGACTTTGAGCGAGGACGCTCCGCTTCCGGAAGGCGCACCGCTGACTAAAGAAACTGCGAAGAAGGGCTTGAACGTTTTTGTAACTTCCTTGGGCAAGAACGGTACCATTATTGCGGTTAATGGTAATGACGTTACCGTACAGGTAGGCATCTTAAAAATGAACGTGCCTGCGAAAAAATGCCTTGTTACTAAAGCTCAACCTGTCAGCGCAGAGCCTGAAAGCACTAAGAAACGTAAGAAGGCTGGCTACAGCCACCAAATGTTTGTGGCAAAAAGCTCTAGTGCAAAACAAGAGGTTGACCTGCGTGGTATGACCTTGAACGAGGCAATTCCCGTAGTGGATAAAGCAATTGACGATGCGCTATTAGCTGGCATTAGCCAACTGCGTTTGATTCACGGCAAAGGAACTGGTGCTTTGCGTGCCGGCTTGACCGCTTACCTTGAAAATAACCGCTTCGTTAAGAAGCTGGAGCTGGCTTCTCTTGAAACTGGCGGTAGCGGTGCAACTGTGATAGATTTGTAAACTCATTGACAGCATTTACAAGAATGTGATAATAAATTTAACTAGAAGTAAAAATTATTTTAAGGAGGAATGGATTATGGTTATGAGTGTTGCTGCTCAACATGCGAAAGGAAAATTTGCTCAAGATAAAATTTTTGGTGCTAACGCTGCTGCCGTAGCTGCTGCTGCTAAATATGGCAAAGAAAACGTAACCAATGCTACCATTGGTGCTATCTTAGATGAAAACGAAAACTTGGTGTGCCTGCCCACCGTAGAAAAGGTATATCGTAGCTTGGCAACTAACGAACTGATTGCTTATGCTCCCATCTCAGGTTTGCCGGAATATTTGGAAGGCGTTGTTACTGCTGCT
>CALCUU010000036.1 GCA_937906915.1 uncultured Phascolarctobacterium sp.
GTTGGCACGAGTACGCAAGCCAACCAAATCCAAAACATTCATAACTCTACGTTTAATTTTACGATAAGGAGCTTCGATTACCTGCATGGCAAAAGCTACGTTTTCATAAACGGTTCTGTCAGGCAAAAGACGGTAGTCTTGAAAAATAATGCCCAACTGGCGACGCAGATAAGGAATTTCTTTATCCTGCAAATTGAGAATATCTATACCATTAACAAAAATATTGCCGGTTGTAGGCAACACTTCACGGAATAACATTTTAGTAAAAGTAGATTTACCAGCACCACTGGGACCTACAACGAAGACAAATTCACCCGGTTCAATATGAACATTAACATCTTGCAAAGCCACTGCACCACTGGGGAACACCTTGCTCACATCAGACATTACAAGCACTACCCTCAATCTCCCTTCATTTATTATCTATCATTCAAGTAATTTGAAAGCCAGCTGTGTATTTTCCAAAGCCTTTTCACGCAGCTGGTTCAAGCGTTCATTACTAATATTCTCTGCTTTTAAGATAGTAGTTGCTGCCTTAACCAAATCGTCAGCAACAAAATTTTCAATGGCACCTAGATTTGTGCCTGCAACTTCTTTAACGAAGCCATCAATTTTAGGATCATAAGACAAAGCGATAAAGGGTGTTTCCATTACCGCAGCAAAAACCAAGGCATGCAAACGCATACCAATCAATAAGGAAAAGTTCCCCATCAAAGCCAAGAACTGCTCCGTATCGAAAGCAGCATCTAAAATTACTGCTTCTTTCTTCATAAACTGCTGAACTTTTTTACAAGCTACGACATCAGCAGGATATTGAAGAGGTAACAAAGCAATTTGTACGTCGTGTTCTTTGCTCAAGACATCAGCAGCCTTTGCCATTTCCTGCAAATACTTATCGCTATTACCCCAACTGCGTACGGAAATTGCCACAATGGGTTTGTCTTGAGTTAAAGTAAATTTTTGCAACAACTCAAGCCCTTGCTCTTTTTTTGCTTGGGCAAGGGTCAAAACTGCATCAGCAGTTAATCTTATTTTAGTATCAGTTACACCCAAGCGACGCAATTCATCTAAAGAATCGTTGTCACGCACGGTAATAAGCTCCACTTGGTTACAAACAGCCTTCGTAATTTTACGCAGGAAGCTAGAACGAATGGGACCAATCCCGTGAGCATAGAGCATAACTTTTTTATTCAGCATTTTGCCTAACCAAATTATCGCTAAATAATAAAGAAGGCTTTTTTTGCTGGTAACGTCCTGTAGCAAACTGCCACCGCCACTTAAAAGCAGGTCGCAATTAGCCAGGGCAGAATAAATTTCCAAAGGACTAAAACGATGAATGGAAGCTACCTTATGTTTGGTAGCTGTAGCAGTAGGATTACCGGAGATAACTGTCAGCTCCACAGAGTTTTCTGCTTGACGCAATGATTTAACGATGGCATTCAGCATCGCTTCATCTCCGGCGTTGGCAAATCCATAATATCCGGAAATTACAATCTTACTCATTGCTCAAGATATCTCCTTTTAAGTTTAAGAAGCTGAGGCATCGCCAAGGCAAGCACCGCTACTAAAATGATACCGATAACCGCACCCATGGCATACCCGTCGATAGCACGAATGGTGCTCATAAAAACGGGAGTACGCATGTGGCAGAAAGTTTGTACCAAAGAAGCCTGTCCAATTACAGCGCCACAGGTTAAAGCATATTGGAGCAAGCGCGGAGCATTGTAGTAAGCAGCGTAAGCTGCTAAGAAAAAGGCAGGATGCCCAATCATAAATTCTTTTTGACGAGGGCGAGCGTACATCAATTGTTCCAAAAAGAGGCGCATCTTTACTTCGATTGCCGCTACAGGAACCCCTGCACTGTGACCACTGCGAGCCACAAAGTACAATAAGATGATACCAAGCACACCCAATAAGGCAATATGCTTAAAGGTAATAGGCTTGTTGAGCAGGTCGTTCACTCTGCTAACTGCAACTTTCACACCTGCACCCATTACGCCAAGCATATCGTAACGTTTTACATACAAAATGGTCATCAAAACCAAAGGCATAATAAAGGTAAGTTTTACACCACGGTAAATGTCAATCTCCAAAAGGAAACGACTATCTGCCAAGATGGCAGCAAGGTACATACCACCTACTAAAGACATCAGCACCGCCAACGCCAGCTGCCAAGTGGAATTAAAAATTACCTTCAACGCACTTACAGAACCAGTACGTGCTTTATCCCAAATGTCTAAAATAACATTCATGGATAACACGGGGAAGAACACTGCTGCACCAAAGGCAAGTGCTTGTCGCATTACAAGACCACGTCCTGCCAAAAGCACCACTGCCATAATTGCAGTAAGCACGCCCCACAAAATAATTTGTTTAGTATTGGAAAGCTCTACCAGCTGTGCCAAATAAACTACTGCGCCGGCAAGTACAGCTGCACCAATAATTACAAAAGCAATTTTATTGGGGAAGTAGGGGCCGGTGTAACCGTTCTTCTCAGCAGAAGGCTCTGCCTCAAAAAGACCTGCCTCACCAATTTCAAAGCCACGAGCCTTCACATTAGCAGTAATATTTTTTACATACTGCAAGTTCATGGACAAAAGATCTTGACCATTTTGGGAAAGCCAATAAGGACGAATGTAATTAACGCGCACGTTACGTTCCTCGTCAGTCAATGCCCAACGACGTAAGCCTTCGCCCACGCTAATCTTCTTTTGCTCCAAGCTGTCAATAACATAAGTACGCACAGCCTTGTAGTTGAGTGCTTCTGCCAAGGGCACCAAGCCATCAACCTTAGCAAATTGCAGTTGCGTATAATGCTCCTGCATAATCAGCTTACGGTCTGCCAATTTCTTCGCCATATAGTCAATCTTATTGGGATAACCTACGACTTCGGCACCAGCAGGCATATAAGCATTAACCTCCACACCGGATTTTGCAATACGGTTGAAGATACTATCTATTTTTTCTTCAGTAACATTTACGAAATTTTGCGGGCGAACAATTACATTGAAGCCTAATGCAGCAGCCTTACGCAGTTCAGTGCTGGATAATCCCAAAGGTGCTTGCAAAATACCAACAGGCTCCCTAACAGCATTGATGGGTAAAAGTTCAGTGCTACCAAGAGCTTCGATAACAGGAGGAACACTGCTAACTTGATGAACGCGTTCCGCGCCGTAGCGCATTTGCAAATCTTCACAAGCTTCTTCAAAAGCAACCTTGTCATTGCCTTCGGCAATGTATACAGCGTTTTCCTTAACATCTTTCACATTAGCAAAAACACCAGTATCATTACCCAAAACTTTTGCTTGTCGAAGCTCGCTACCTGTAACAAGTTTAATGGCACCAATTTCACCCAAACGCTTCAGGCTGGTATCAAACACCATTAAAGAGTTAATACCTGCGTCTTGAAATTTTTTCAGGACAACTTCTTCAGGAAGGCCCTCCAGTGCTGCCAGCTTACGCAGGTCCTTATATTCCATGGCCATTTCCACAGAATTATTTCTTTGTTCAATTGCATGGCGGTTCCAGTTGACCCACAAAGCACAAACTAAACCTACTAATATTACAGCTACAAGCACCGGATTATAACGGCTCTTCATTAAATTTCACCTTTTTCGTAAACTTGGATTACACTTTCTTTTGTTGGCTACGCAGATAGGTTTCGATGAAGTTCATCAAATCACCATCCATAACCGCTTGGATATTACCGGATTCGCAACCGGTACGATGGTCTTTAACCAAGGTATAGGGTTGGAATACATAGGAACGAATTTGGCTGCCCCATTCGATTGCTTGATAATCACCAGCGAGGTCATTGATCATAGCATCTTGTTTAGCCTTTTCGTATTCATATAATTTAGCACGTAAGAGTTGCAAGCAACGTTCACGGTTTTGAATTTGGGAACGTTGGGTTTGACATTGAACTACGATACCAGTCGGTTCGTGAGTCATACGCACTGCGGAGGAAGTTTTATTTACGTGTTGTCCGCCTGCGCCGGAAGCACGGTAGGTATCAACGCGAACTTCGTCCATATTAATGTTAACTTCTACGGAATCGTCGATTTCAGGCATAACGTCTACTGCCGCAAAGGAAGTATGACGGCGTGCGTTAGCATCAAAGGGAGAAATACGCACCAGACGATGTACACCTTTTTCAGATTTCAAGAAGCCATAAGCATTGTGACCGTTGATTTGTACGGTTGCACTTTTTACGCCAGCTTCATCACCGGGCAGGAAGTCCAACACTTCCACTGCAAAACCGTTTTGTTCTGCAAAGCGGGTGAACATACGGTAGAGCATGGAAGTCCAGTCTTGAGCTTCGGTACCGCCTGCACCAGCGTGCAAGGTCAAAATAGCATTGCTGCCGTCGTATTCGCCACTTAACAGCATACCCAGTTCCAAATGTTCCAAATCTGCTTTGCATTTTACAAGCAGCTCGTCCATTTCGGGAACAAGGCTTTCGTCGCCTTCTTCAGTTGCCATTTCCCACAAAGCTTCCAAATCATCAACATCACTTGCCAGCTTGTGGAAACCATCAACTTCTTCTTTCAAGGAGTTAACGTCTTGAGCAATCTTTTGTGCTTTTTCCGGGTCATCCCAAAAAGTAGGGTCGCCCATTCTATGTTCTAATTCAGAAATGCGGTCCTCTTTGTTGACAATGTCAAGAGAACCTTTCATTTCTTCTAATTTTGCCTGTAAATTGTTGATTTCAGGTCTGTATTCTTCAATCAGCAAGTTCGTAACAACCTTTCCTAAGCAAATTTAGTTATTAAATACAGCTTTCACTGCAAATTATTTTTCTTCTTCTACGATTTCAGCTTCTTCGATAGCGTTAGCTTCCGCAGGTTGTTGTTCAGTTACAACATTTACGTGATAGATGTAACGTACAACGTCGTCTTGGATTGCGCCAATCATAGCTTCAAACATATCGTAAGCTTCAAATTTGTATTCAACCAGCGGGTCTTTTTGACCGTAAGCACGAAGGCCTACGCCTTCACGGAGCAAGTCCATGGAATCCAGATGTTCCATCCAATGGTTATCTACAACTTTAAGCATTACAAGGTTTTCCAGTTCACGCATCAGTTCAGAACCGATGGCAGCTTCACGAGCTTTGTAGTGCTCGTCAGCAACCTTGTGCAGGTATTCATCCAATTCTTCACGGCTCAGGTTGCCCAGCTCGTCAGCTTTAAGCATACCGTAGGGAGCGAAGAATTCTTCTGCGTAGCGAATCAGCGCCGGCAAATCCCAGTCTTCAGAATAAACTTCAGGGGGAGCATACATAGCCATGGTACGGTCTACAACCTTTTCTACCATTTCCATGATGTTTTCGCGCAAATCTGCTTTGGCAAGAATTTTTTTACGTTGAGCGTAAATAACTTCACGTTGTTGGTTCATAACGTCGTCATATTCCAAAACGTATTTACGAATGTTAAAGTTACGGCCTTCAACTTTCTTTTGCGCATTTTCAATGGATTTAGTTACAAGGCTATGCTCGATGGGTTCATCATCTTCCATACCCAGCTTATCCATAATGCCTGCAATATTATCACTGCCAAAGAGACGCATCAAATCGTCTTCCAAGGACAGGAAGAATTTAGAGGAACCAGGGTCGCCTTGGCGAGCGCAACGACCACGCAATTGGTTATCGATACGACGGCTTTCGTGACGTTCGGTACCAATGATGTGCAAACCGCCCAGTTCAGGTACGCCTTCACCCAGCACAATGTCAGTACCACGACCTGCCATAT